>JAZOUI010000198.1:0-1694 GCA_045658145.1 Pumilibacteraceae bacterium | reverse complement strand
AGCGGCAAGCGACGTAAAATTCCCGCTTGTTGTTTCGATGCTCACAATGTGGATATTTAGAGTGGCAGGAAGTTACGTTTGCGCGCTTGAAAGCGTGTCGATATTCGGACTGTTCTTGGTCCCAGGGTTTGCGCTTGGCGTTATAGGTGTTTGGGTTGCAATGACCGTCGACTGGCTTTTTAGAGCAGGACTGTTTATAATAAGATATTTAAGCGGAGTATGGCTAAAAAAAGGCTTGTTTTACCGAGAAACCAAATTGAAAAATGAAGAATAAAAAAGAAACTGCAAAGCGTAATGCCTTGCAGTTTTTGTTTGCGAATAGTTCGCATTTGTCAAACGTTTAATTATTTACAACTTTTGGGCGTCTTAGCAGAACTTTTAGACTTGTTTGCAGTCTTCGCACCTTGCTTATTAGTGTTGTTAGCCATAGTTTTCTCCTCCTTTTTAGATTGGGCAAAAACGCTTGCCCAACCAAAACGAAGGGGTACGTTAGTGCTCGTTATTATTATCGGAAAGAAAAAACTCTTTTATTCTAGTATGCGTTTGCCACATTTTACCTACCAAGGCGTTTGAGCAGTAAATAGCCTTCTAGGTTGTCGTGTTCAGAGACGCGTACGCTATCTGTGCCAAGGAATTCGATAAGGCGTTGTAGCATAATAGAGCCGTGACCTATGATGCGCGCACGGTTTTTTGAAAGCGTGGGGAAATCGGTTTGAACGTTTTTACTGCTAAAAATTTGTTTGCGAAGATAAGCAAGCGTGTCAAAGTCAAGTTCGTAGCCGTGAATTTGCTGTGCATCATAAATTTTTTGACCAAGCGCCATTGATGCGAGTGCCGTCGCCGTTCCACCTATAGCGACTGTTTCGTGACCACTTACAATGCCAAATTGAGTAATATGGGACGTAACGTATGCATCGATTTCGTTTTCATTACTACCTACGGTATCGATAAGCCTAACCATACCGAGTGGTAAAGAACGAGCATAAGTCGTGACCTTTTTGTTTCCGCGTACGATTTCTACGCTAGCGCCACCGATGTCGATAACGGTAATTTCGTCGTGGTCGTCATCGATTGCGCCGTAAAGGCCAAGTAAACCCTCGTCTTTGCCACTTACTACGTCAACGGTTACGCCACATGCGAGTGACAATTTTTGCGCAAACTGAGCCCCGTTTTTAGCCGAGCGCATTGCCTCGGTTGCAAAAACGTATACGTTATCAGCACCTTGCTGTTTTGCCATTTTTACAAAACGGACAACAGCGTCCTGTGTCCTTTGCATCGCGTCGTCACGCAAAACGCCGGTGAGCGCAAGCCCATCGGCGAGAGTAGTCGAATCAAGAATTTTTTTGTTGACACGTTCGCCACGGTCAATCATAAGGCGAACGGAGTTACTACCAATGTCAATTACAGCATCCATTATTTGCCCGTAAAAGCCTCCTCGTTTTTGCCTTGCATATTTAAGTATTCGCGAGCATACTGGTCAACGTATTCGTCCGTGCTTAAATAATCAATAGTGTCCTGGTTTTGCTTAATTTCCTGTTCAATGCGAGCAAGGTTATCAAGTAGTTGTGTTTTCTTATTGTTGACGGTAGAAAGTTTTACAACGTTGATAACGAGCGCAGCGATAAGGATAAGCAAAAATAACACCATCGAAACGGTTATAACTCGCAAAGTAGTTTTGCTCATAATTACTCCTT
>JAZOUI010000197.1:0-2560 GCA_045658145.1 Pumilibacteraceae bacterium | reverse complement strand
TAGGCTTACTTCCTACGTTTGTTACGGCTTTGTATCTATTGCCAGCCACAGTTACGTAACATCCGTAAACTCCGTCCGACGGATAAAATTTTTCGTCACTTTTACTTACGTTTGCGGTAGGAAAGCCAAACAAATGACCTTCGCCCCTGCCCTTAATTACTTTTCCCGTTAAAAAATACGGGTTCATCATAAGTTGATTTGCCTGCGAAATTTCGCCACTAGCGATCAATTCTTTAACTCTTGTAGAAGAAACTTTTTGTCCTTGAAAGCACACGTCGTCCACGACGAAAAGACTAACGTTATTTTTTTCGCAAAACTTACTAAGCGTTGCTACGTCGCCCTGCGCGTTTTTTCCAAACCTATAATCACTTCCACATACAAACGCTTTTACGTTAAACTTATTTACAAGACCATTTAAAAAATCTTCGGGCGAAGTATTCTTAATTTTTTCGTTAAAATCATAAGCAATTATTTGCTCAACGCCACATTTTTCATATAGGCTTTTGCGCTCGTCAAACGTAAAAATTTGCTTGCCGTATGCTTTTTCTTTATCGCTGTTAAAAGTAAAAACGGCGTTCTTCCATCCATTTTCTTTTGCAACAGTTTGGGCTTTTTTAATGATTGCGATATGACCTAGGTGCATACAGTCGAAAAAACCTAACGCCAAACACAATTTATCCGAATTGTCATTAAAAACGCTTTTTTCCATTTTAGTCCCTTAAATATGGCTTAATTTTTAACCTACTATCAACAACTTCGCCTAATCCAAACAGTTCATTTTTACAATAAACAGTAAACGGCGATGGTGGCGCAGTCGTAAAATCGAGTTTTACGCCGTTACATAATTTTTCATAATACTGCTCGTCTATATCCACACGAGCAAAATCAGAAAGCGCAATTTCTAGTGGCACAACGGCACTTTCGCCCATTTGCAAAAACTGCTCCATTGTTACGCTATCTTCTATCTTGAATTTGCCCGTTTTAATTCGAGTTATAGACGTCATTGTCGCTAGTGAGCCAAGCGCATACGCTACGTCACGGCAAATGCTACGGATATAAGTGCCTGCGCTACAATGTATCTCAAAGTAGAACGTGTTATCGCTATCCTGTGATAAAAGTTTTAGCGAATAAATGTTCACTCTTGACGGCTTTAATTCAAACTCTATTCCCTTTCTAGCAAGGTCGTAAGCGCGTACGCCGTTTATGTTTTTCGCGCTATAAGCAGGTGGAAGTTGGTCGCACTCGCCTACAAACTTGTCAAGCACCGACAAAACTTCTTGCTTTGACGGAATAACGTCCGTTTCCAAAACAACTTTTCCGTCCCCGTCAAGTGTATCCGTTTCATAGCCAAACGTGAAATGCGCGCGATAAATTTTGTCCTTTTGAAGTAGCGTATCAAACAATCTTGTTGCTTTTCCTACGCCCACCAGTAGTACGCCTTCGCCCTGCGGATCAAGCGTGCCCATGTGTCCACTTTCTTTCACGTGCAAAGTGTTTCTTACTTTATTCACAACGTCACGGCTAGTCCAACCCTTTGGCTTATTTATTACAACCAAGCCTTTCATTAGTTCATACCATCCGTAATGGATTTTACAACCTTTCTTACAACGTCTTCATAGTGTCCGTTAACAACGCATCCCGATGCGAGTTTGTGTCCGCCACCGCCAAAAGTCATAGCGGCTGCAGCCACGTCAACGCCTTTTGAACGGAAACTTACCTTATAACTTCTCTCGCGTTGCTCAGTCATACATACGGCGGCTTGTACCGATCCTATGCTCATACCGTAATCAATGAGTCCTTCCGTATCTGCCATAGTGCAACCACACTCACGCAAAATTGCCGAAGTTACCGTCATTATTACAATCTTGTCATCACAGAAAAAGCGCATAGAATCAATTGCCTTTGCCGTAAGCGCAAGTTTGTTTTTTGTGTTGTTTTTATAAAAATCGTTTACAATGCTTTGATGATTAGCACCAAGCGCCAAAAGATCAGATGCCACCTTCATTGTATTTGACGTGGTATTGTTATGCATAAAATTGCCAGTATCAGTAGAAAGGCCCAAATACAAACAAGTTGCGCTTTGTGCGTCAATAACGTTTTCGTCTTTTATTAATGAGTACAATAATTCACAAGTGCTACTGATTTCAGCATCAACGTGATTGATTTTTCCAAAGCGATTATTCGTACGATGATGATCAATATTTATGGTCATCGGACACTTAAGATATGCATCTAAGTAACGTCCTAATCTGGAATCCTCTGCACAATCCACAGCAATACCTAAATCGTATTTATCATACTTTTTATCGTTAAGCGAATCAAAATCCTTAATAAAAGAATAATGAGCGGGCTTGTCCGAATCGGTTACAAAGTCCACTCTTTTGCCTAAATTCTCGGCAATTCTCTTCAATGCAAAACCCGACCCGAGGCAATCGCCGTCGGGACGGATATGGCACACTATAAGCACAGTTCGTGCATTTTTTATATAATCAATCAGCGTCACCGTTCTTTATTTCCTCTAAAATAGATTCGATTTTGGAACTGTATTCCATTGAAGTAT
>JAZOUI010000196.1:0-2643 GCA_045658145.1 Pumilibacteraceae bacterium | reverse complement strand
AAGGACGTAGCGCTCTTTTTGTGTCAAAATGAACCTGAACTCAGTTTTTTGCGAGTAACTGATAACGACTTTATTTTCCGTTTTTATCGTACGGGCGGGGATATGGAAGAAGTGCTTGCTAGCGCAAAATTTCCCGTTTATAAGGCGATTATTGAAAGCACGAACACAGCAATGGTAAAACGTTGCTTTGATATGGCTAGTGCGAAGTTTGGTGATAGGTTTAGCGTGGAAATGTCGGGTATGGCTACGCTTGAGATTTGTCCTAAGGGTAGCAGTAAAGGCAAAATGGCAAAAAAACTTATTGACGTGCTTGAATGTGAGCGTGGAGAAAAGTTTAGAAAGGTTATTTGCGTGGGTGATAATCAAAACGATATTGATTTGGTAAAACTTGGCGACGTGGGCTATGCGGTAGGTAATGCTATTGACGCGCTAAAAGAAGTTGCCGATCGAGTTACCGTTGCTAGTAGCGAAGGCGCAATCGAATATATTGTTCGCGATATAGAAAATGAACTGTAAAATATGAACGGAGTGGTACGTACTGCTCCGTTTTTGTATTTTATTGGTAATTTTTGTCTTGAAGTTTGGTTTTTTTATAGCAATTCGACGTTGAAAAATTGTTGTTAGAAATGATAAATATAAAGCGAAATTAATTGAATTTGGGCGCAAATAAGGTTAAAAATTATAAAAAATAATTTATTAATGAAAAATAAGTATAATATTTTATAACATTTGTATAAGATTTAACTAACACTTCAACGTGATATTTTGGTATTATATAAATATAATAAGACGAATCGCAATAGAGTGGGCATATGATGTTATCCAAAAGTGTAAATTTAAAGCCCAAAAACGTATAGACGAAAACGTTTATATGGTTTATTATATTCTATGACGTTACAGAACTTTACAGTCGGCGGACTGAAAGGATAAAAAGAAAAATTATTTGGAGGTAAAATAATGAAAAGAATCGCAAGTTTACTAATGTGTCTTGTAGTAGCGATTGCATCGTTCTCGTTTGTAGCGTGCGCTCCCGACGTACCTGACACTCCCGAAACTCTTGAAATCTACTGCTGGGATGCAGGATACGGTACGCAATGGTGTGTCGATATGGTGGAAGAGTTCAAAAAGCAGGCATGGGTAAAGGAAAAGTATCCTAACCTTATTATTCCTGCAGTAACGACCAACGACGTATCTAACTTTGCAGAAAGCAAACTTAATGCAGGCCAAAAGGCAAACTCGTTTGACCTTATCTTTGGACCAAACCTTCAGAGTTTTGCAGGCCCTAACGGACAAATAGAAGATATTACGGAAAGCGTATATAATTCTACCGTACCCGGCGAAAGCATTAAGTGGAAGGACAAGGCGTTTGATTCGTACAATCGTTCCAACAAGTACATTGACGTAACCGACCTTAGTAGCGAAACGTACTATATGACTTCTTGGGCAGGTGGTATGAACAGTATCATTTATGATAGCAACGTAGTAGTTAACTTCGACAGCGACAAGCAGTTTGAGAACATCCTTTATTACGAAGGAACTGTTCTTAAAATGGAACACGTAGAATGGGTTGAGTCTTTTTGAGGGAGCAAACGGCGTAGCAAAGATCACCGTTAGTCACGAATGGCCCTGGATGGCACTTGCACCTGTTCACAATATGAGCAAGTACGCTCGTTATGATCGTCTTGTAATGCGTGTATACGTAGAAAACAGCGCAAATGCACTTAAGTACATCAAGATTTTCAACGATGGTAAAATCGTTCAGACTCCTATCGAAGTAGGTGCAACGACCGTTAAGGGACAGTGGTATGATTACGAATTTGACGCAGCGAAGTTCAATGAATTGTGGACCAACAACTTGAGCAACAACGGCGTTAACAGAATTTGGTTCCAGGCAGTACCTACCGCAACTGGATCTAGCGTATTCTACATTGATAGCATTACGATGAAGAGTTCGACTGATTTCGCTTCGACCACGCTTAGCACTTATGCAACGCTTGACGCAACGACTGCAGCAGGCTACACGGGCTTTGAACACACCGGAACGTACGTTGACGCTGCTGCAGTAGCAGCAGACAGCACTCTTCCTGCAATTCCCGCAGGTGAGAACGGCTATGCAAAGATTACCGCAAAGACGAACGCTTGGGGCGTAATTGAATTCAAGGCAGACGTGACTGCAACTTATGAACAGTTCAAGGCAGCAGACTACATTGAGTTTAAGTACTTTACACCTGGTGAAGATGCTAGAAAAATTTACGTTTTCAACTATCTTGCAGCAACTGCATTTGCAGGCGAGTGGAACACCGTACGTATTCCTATGACTTCGTTCAATGCAGGTAAAAGCTGGATGTATCAGGGTCTTGAAGAATGGTACAATAATCTTGTTGCTAAGAAAATTACGCTTGTAAACTTCTGGGATCTTGGAAAGGAAGTAGATGCAACCATTTACCTTACTGAAATTAAACTTGTAGCTAAGCCCCGCAACGCGGAACTTGGTGACAAGTACGTTGCACTTGATGCAAACAATTTCAAGGTAAACGATGGTACTGCAGTTAATACGACTTTTGATGAAAAGGCTGTAGTAAAACTTACTGGTGGTACTTGGGCAAACATTTATATCAATCCTGGTAAAGTCGGGTCGTAGCC
>JAZOUI010000195.1:0-2655 GCA_045658145.1 Pumilibacteraceae bacterium | reverse complement strand
CTCCTCAAAAATCTGAATTTGTCTATCTGCTTCATCAAAATTTTTCTGAGATAAACCATATTTATTAAATATACTTTGACAAATAAATTGACCTTCTACACTTCTATAATCTATTTCATTTTTCAAACTACTAATAAAACTAATTAAGCGTTTTTTATGCGTATGCATATTTGGGTAACTTTCTTCTATAGTATTAACCGTTATCCCATCATTATAGTGATCGCAGTGCGATGAACCACAGCATTTTCTTGCAAAATGCTTACAATACTCATTACTATAGAAAAAACAATTTCTTTTATCTCTTCTATGGTCGCCTTGTTTCATTCTGTCTCCAGTTGAGACGTGAGTTGTTCCTTCCACAAATCCTGTTAAATGATTTTTCATTGTATTATTCTCTCTTAATAAAATAAGCTAATATAATTAAGACATAATTTTTACTGTAAACTATGATTTGCCTTATGATATAATTATAACACAAAATAGTAGAATAAGCAATAAAAAACCTAACTCGATTTGAGTTCGAATTAGGTTAAAAGTGGCGGAGAAAGCGAGATTCGAACTCACGTTTCCCTTGGTCGCAATGCGACCGCGAACTCACGTTTCAGTAAGCGTTTCGCCCAAAAAAGAAGGCAAAAACAGTCAAAAAATTAAAAAATTCTTAAAATGCGTTAAAATTCTTATGAAAACTATTGACATTCACTTGAATGTGTGTTATTATATTATCGTAAACAAGGCAATTAGCCGTAAAGGACGGTGAGTATGAATTTTCCAGGAACAACGATTGAAAAGACGAAATCGGACGGAAAGACCTTTTTAGGCGGTATATTTATCGGCACGGGCGGACTTGTGATGAAACAGATCTGCGCGCTGACGGGGCTTAACACTCCTGCCATTCAGAACTGGGTAAACCGCGGATGGATTTCGCACCCCGTAGGCAAAACCTATAACAAGGACCAGGTGGCGCGCATATTTATAATTAACTATTTGCGTGACACGATGCGCCTTGAGGACGTGGCGAAGCTCCTCTACTTCGTCAACGGCGTGGCAGGCGACGAGCGCGACGACATTATCCCCGAATCAAAGCTTTACGGGTATATTTGCGAAGTGAGTGAAAGGGCTACGCCCGACACCGTGGACGAGGTTATCGACGAAGTTACGACTGACTTTTTCGAGAAGAAAAAGGGCGACGTCGTCAGGCTTCGCACCGCGCTGAAAATCATTTACTATAGCGGTGTGGCGCGCGAATTTATGCAAAGCTCGTACAAGCTTTTGCGCTCCGCCGTGGAAGAACAGGATTTAACTTTGTAAGGAGAAAAAATTATGTGGCAAAGCTGGAGTTTACTTCAACAAATTTATTTTTGCATAGCGCTACTATTTAGCGTGATACTGCTTGTGCAGTTCATTCTACTGCTCGTCGGCGCAGGAACGCCAGGGGACGTGGATGCCGATTTTGACACGGACGGTGTAGATTTCGACGACGGAAGTTCCTTCTTTTTCTTCTCGATAAAAGGACTGATTGCCTTTTTCGCGATAGGTGGATGGACGGGATTTTCGGTGGGAGCGACTGATCTTCACCCGGCGTGGGTAATCGTAATTTCGCTCGTGGCAGGACTGCTTGCTATGGTGATAGTCAACCTTATTATGCGCGCTATTTCCTCGCTTTCGCAGGACGGCAGTATGAAAATCAGCAACGCCGGGGGGAAAACGGGCGAGGTGTATTTGACCATTCCCCCCTCTCTTTCGGGAACGGGCAAAATCAACGTCGACCTTCAGGGCTCGCTGACCGAGTTGGACGCTATGACCGAAAGCGATACCCCTATCAAAACGGGCGCGAAAGTTAAGGTCGTGCGCACGGACGATAGCACCTGCTACGTAGAAATCATTTAGGTTAATTGCGAATTTCGCTAACGAATATTTTTAAAAGGAGAAAAGAAAAATGTTAACTAATCTGTTTTGTTCAGACTCGGCAACGGGTGGCGTTGTGGCTATCATCATCGTAGCGGCTCTGCTCTTGTTCGGACTCATCTTGCTGGTATGCACTCGCGTTAAAAAGTGTCCGCCCGATAAAATTATGGTAGTTCACGGTCGCGTGGCTAAAAACGCAGACGGCTCGGCGCGCTCAGCAAAGTGCTTGCACGGTGGTTTGACCTTTATCTGGCCCATCATCCAAGACTACGCGTTCCTAGACCTTACGCCTATGTCCATTTCCGTTGACCTTAAAAGCGCACTTTCGCGTCAGAACATTCGTATCGACGTACCTTCCAGCTTTACGGTAGGTATCTCCACCGAGCCTAGCGTTATGCAAAACGCCGCTGAAAGATTGCTCGGACTTAAACTTCCGCAAATTCAGGACCTCGCGAAAGACATTATCTTCGGTCAGCTTCGTCTCGTAATCGCGACGATGGACATCGAGGAAATCAACACCGACCGTGATAAATTCTTAGAGGCAGTTTCGCGCAACGTGGAAACAGAGCTTAAGAAAATCGGTCTTCGCCTTATCAACGTAAACGTTACTGATATTTCCGACGAGTCGGGCTACATTATCGCGCTTGGTAAAGAGGCGGCTGCAAAGGCTATCAACGACGCTAAAATTTCGGTAGCAGAGGCTGACCGTGCCGGTGCTATCGGTGAGGCAAGCGCTCAAAAGGAACAGCG
>JAZOUI010000194.1:0-3195 GCA_045658145.1 Pumilibacteraceae bacterium | reverse complement strand
TCCACGCTAGTAACGACGAATCGCGCCGTGAAGTAATGCCTATTGCTAAAAAGTACAGTTTAAGCGAACTTATTCCGTCGGCAAAATATTATTTTGAAAAGACGGGAAGAAGAGTTATATTCGAGTACACTATGATAAAAGGCGTCAATATGAACCATTTTGACGCAAAAAGACTTAGCGAGTTGTTAAAAGGTTTTCCCGCTCACGTCAACTTAATAATGCTTAATCCCGTTAAGGAGAAGAATATTAAGGGATGCACTAAGGAAGAAGGGGAAAGATTTATGAAAAAACTTAACGAAATGGGCGTAAGCGCAACTATTCGTAAATCAAAAGGCGCTGACGTTGGTGGAGCGTGCGGACAACTTCGTCGTAGTTATATTGCGGACGGTAATAAAAATGAGTGATAAGTTTTACCGCGTAATAACGCATAAATCAAACGAGTTTGAAATTCTTGACGGGGAACAAACGCTTTCCGTAAAAGCGCGTGGAAAATTAAAGCGCGACGGAGAAATTTTGGTAGGTGATTTCGTAACCGTAGAAGAAAAAAACGGAGAGAGAGTAATTAAAAACGTTAAAAAACGTGAAAATTCGCTTATACGTCCTGCCGTAGCCAACATTGATACAATCGTGCTTGTTGTTGCAACTCAGCCCAAAATTGATTATTATTTGGTAGATAAAATGATAATCAACTGTAAACGTATGGGAATAGAGTGCATAATTTGTCTTAATAAGTCGGATATTTCGCGTGAAATTTACGACGAACTTACTGCGCAGTATAAAAACGAAGTAAGCGCAATAGTTGCAGTTAGCGCGCTTAACAATGATCAAAGCGAACTTTATCCGTATATTAAGGACAAACTAGTATGTTTTGCAGGTCAGTCGGGCGTAGGAAAATCCACGCTTACTAACAGCATTTCAGGAACGGATAGAGAAGTAGGTAACGTAAGTGAGAAGATAGGCAGGGGCAAAAACACAACGACGTCGGCTAGTATTATAAAAACGCCCTCAGGACTATGGATAATTGATACGCCCGGGTTTTCAATGTTAGACGTGTTTGAAGAAGACTATCGCACGCTTGCAGGTTATTACGACGAATACGTTGCTATTGCCGACGGATGCAAGTTTCATCCCTGTACGCATACGAGCGAGCCGGACTGCAAGGTAAAGCAAGCAGTTGAAGACGGTTTGCTTAATAGGGAAAGATACGAAAGATACTTAAAAATTTTTGAAGAACAAAAAATAGCGTATAAAAACGCTGTAAGGAGATAATATGAACGAGATTTTTATTGCGCCTTCCATATTGAGCGCTAACTTTGCTAAAATGGGTGAAGAAATCAAAAGAATTACCGAGGGCGGAGCGGATATGATTCATTGCGACGTAATGGACGGAACTTTCGTACCTAATATTACTTTTGGACCTAAGATGATAGCGGACATTAGAAGTTATACTAACCTTCCACTTGATGTGCATCTTATGGTAAACCGTCCTGAAAGATACATTGACGTTTATGCAAAAGCAGGCGCAGATTATATCGTAGTTCACTACGAGGCTTGTGGTACACTTGTTTCTACGCTTAAAAAAATTCGTGCGCTTGGCAAAAAAGCAGGACTTGTTATTAGCCCTGATACTCCTGCTGAAGTAGTATTCGACTATTTGCCCCTTACCGATATGATTTTGGTAATGAGCGTTTATCCGGGCTTTGGCGGACAAAAATTTATTCCGGCATCTGTTGAAAAGTTGGAGAAAATATCCGCAAAGATTAAGGAAAGCGGACTTGATATTCGTCTTGAAATTGACGGTGGTATTAACGAAGAAACGGTTAAACTCGTTAAAAAAGCAGGTGCAGATACTATCGTAGCAGGCTCGTCCGTGTTTTGCGCGCCCGAAGTAAGCGTTGCTATGCAAACTCTTCGTGATGCACAATAATGAAAGCGATAATTTTTCTTAACGGTACGCCCGTGAGCGAAAAACAGTTAAATGCTATTGACTTTAATGAAGCGCTAATTATCTGCGCTGACGGAGCATTTAATTATCTTAACGGATTTGTTGTGCCTCACGTTATATTAGGCGATTTTGATAGTGTAAACGATAGGAATTTTCCTAAGCAAAGCGAAGTGATTACTTTTCCGCCCGAAAAAGATTTTACAGACGGACATTTGGCTATGCAAACGGCTATTGACAGGGGCGCAAACGTAATTGATATTTACGGAGCGATTGGCGGACGACCAGACCACGCTTATGCAAACCTTTCGTTGCTTTATCAGGCAAAGAAAGCAGGAGTAGTTGCAGTAATTCGTGATGAAAACTGGCAAGTATATTTGTGCGAAGGCAAGGTTAAACTTCAAGCAAATGCAAAAAAATACGTTTCAATAGTACCATTTTTTGAGAGCGCGCATATAATATCAACGAAAGGGTTGAAGTATCCTATGCAAAACGTTACGCTTAACCGTCAGCATATATTAGGAATTTCTAATGAGGCTACGGAAAACGAAGTGGAGTTTTGCTCAAAGGGAGAAGTTTTAGTTTTTATTGAAAAGGCTTAGTCAATTATGATGATGCCGTTGAAAAAAACAACGCCTTATCTTTAAATAGGAGTCTTATATGAAAATTATTTGCATTAAAGCACCCAAGTGGCTTAGGGGAATATTAAAAGCAATATTTTTAAGAAACGAAAAATAAAAAAGAAATACCAGCCCTGAATTTTGGGTTGGTATTTTATTTAGAATTAGGATAATTTTGTCCAAGTTTACGATAAAATCATTATAACGAACGGAGTTTATTTTGTTGTATAATTTCTATATCTATATATAAAGTAATAAGGAGAATGATAATAAAATGTACGAGTACGTAAAAGATTTCCAAAATTTAGGTTTTGGTATGTTTGTTCATTTTGGTATGTATAGCGCGGTTGGTAAGGGAGAGTGGTACAAACATATGTGGCAAGTTCCTGCCGAAAAATACGAGCCTTTGGCTAAAAATTTCAAAATTAAAAAAACTTGGGCGAAAGAACTTGTAAAGACTGCTAAAAATGCCGGATGTAAATACATTACGCTTACTACTCGTCATCACGACGGTTTCTCGCTTTTCGATACAAAAGGGCTAAATGATTACGACGTAATGCATACACCTACGGGCAGAGACTTGATTGCTGAGTTTGTGAACGAGTGTAATAAGCAAGGAATTGTTCCCTTCTT
>JAZOUI010000193.1:0-4384 GCA_045658145.1 Pumilibacteraceae bacterium | reverse complement strand
TCCTGCTCACAGTTTCGTAATATTCTTATTGTTTGGAATTTTTCTTCAAACGATAGGAGTTTACGAACCTTTATACAGCGTACTAAAAGCCGGAATAAGCGTTCCAATCATAGGTTTTGGCGCAGCGCTTGCAAAAGGTGCAATTACTTATGCACAACAATTCGGTTTTGTGGGTGCGTTTGCAGGTGGATTAATACAAACTGCCTTTGGCGTAGGCGTTGCCGTGGTAGCAAGTTTCTTAGTTACGCTAATCTTTTCTTCTAAATCAAAGTGACTTATTCGCGTAGATATGCATATATATCTATATGAAAGTTTGCAAAAAATCAAGAAAACTTAAGTTCCTTTTACTATTAATTTTTGCGCTAAATATTTTAGGAATTTGTTATTATTATAACGTAATAATAATTCCAGTAGTAAAATCCGTTTCAGAAGAAAAAATGCGCGCTATCACGGTCGATGCTGTTAATGATGCTGTCAAAACTTCGCTTAGCGAAATGCCATCTTACGCTGATATGACAAAAATGACTTACGATAAAGACGGGAATATTAGCACGATAGTGGTAAATTCTTCAGCGATAAACGATATTGTTCAGCGTATGACTAAAAACGTTGCAAAAAAACTTGATGATATTGACAGGTACGGTATCGAAGTGCCGATAGGGTCACTTAGCGGGGTTTTATTTCTCGCAGGAAAAGGCCCTGAAATTTCATTACGAGTCGTACCTATCGGCTCGGTAATCCCACAACTTTGTTCTGAATTTAAAGAAGTAGGGATAAATCAAACCAACCACAGAATTTATCTAAAACTAAATACAAACGTTAATCTTGTCTTGCCAGGCGCGCATAACGTTATAGCAACAATAACAGAAGTTTCAATATCCGAGTGCATTATAGTAGGAAAAATTCCATCTACTTATTTAAATTCAACGTCTACTGAGGATATGATGGATTTAATTCCCTAAATCGCTTGCTAAATATTGTTTTTTATGCTAAAATAGATATAATGACGTTAATCGTGGCATAAGAATTTGCGCAAATGACAGAGAGTACCCGTTTGCTGAAAGAGTACACGCGTAAGGAGATTTTCACCACAGTAGTCGGCACGCTGATATTAGGCGCGCCCGTTTAATCGCGTTATAGATTACAAGAGGTTAAAACGTTTGTTTTAGCGAACTTGGGTGGTACAGCGTTAATTCGACGCCCCGAGAGATTACTCTCGGGGTTTTTATATTTTTTTGGAGGCATAAATGAAAGAAAAACTTAAAGACATTACTGCGCGCGCTTTGGTTGCAATTGAAAATGCAGACAACAACAAAGATTTGAGTGCAGTAAAAGTCGAGATTTTGGGCAAAAGTGGCGAACTTACAGGCATTCTTCGTAATATGAAAGACTTGTCACCCGAAGATAGACCGCTTGCAGGTAAACTCGTAAACGAGGCGAGAGTAGAAATCGAACAGGCGTTCGATAAAAAGTTTAAGTATCTTCACGATCTTGAACTTGCTAAAAAGTTGGAAGAAGAGAAAATCGATATAACGATTGATGGCGAAGATAAAAAGTTGGGTGGACTTCATCCGCTTACCCAAATGCAAAATAGCGTAATCGATTTCTTTACTTCGCTTGGCTTTGCGGTGCTTGACAGCCCTGAAATCGAAACCGATTACTATAACTTTAAGGCGCTTAACGTTCCTGACAATCATCCTGCACGCGATATGCAAGATACTTTCTATATTACCGAAAATATTTTGCTCCGTACGCAAACTTCCGCAGGACAAATTAGATATATGGAGCATAAGAAACCGCCCCTTAAGATGATTAATATCGGTAGAGTTTTCCGTTCTGACGACGTTGATGCAACGCACTCACCCGTGTTCCATCAAATAGAAGGACTTGTTGTTGATAAACATATCACAATGTGCGATCTTAAAGGCATTTTGGCAAAATTTGCACAACGTTTCTTTGGCGAGAAAACACAAATCCGTTTCCGTCCGTCGTATTTCCCCTTTACCGAGCCTAGCGTAGAAGTGGATGCATCCTGTCCGTACTGTGGTGGAAAAGGTTGCCGTGTATGCAAGGGAACTGGCTGGATTGAAATTTTAGGTGCAGGTATTGTAAACCGTAACGTTTTGGCAAACTGCAATATTGATCCTGATGAATTTACAGGCTTTGCATTTGGTATAGGTCTTGATAGAATTACGACCATTTGCCACGGAATTAACGATATGCGACTTGAATTTGAGAACGATATCCGTTTCCTTAAACAGTTTAATTGAGGTGAGAGAATATGAAATTACCGCTTAATTGGTTAAAAGACTACGTTGATATAGATATTGAGCCTAAGGCTCTTGCTGATAAACTTCTTGGAATCGGCTTTGAAGTTGAAGAAATTATTTATACGGGCGAAAATATCGAAAACGTTAAAGTAGGTCAAATTATTAATATCGACAAGCATCCTGATGCTGATAAATTGCAAGTTTGTACCGTAAATATGGGCAATGAGAATATTATTATCGTTACCGCAGCAACTAACGTTGCCGTTGGCGACAAAGTTCCTGTTGCGCTTGACGACTCGCATCTTCCTACGGGAAAACATATTCTTGCTAGTCCCTTACGTGGAGTAATGAGTTATGGTATGTTCTGCTCAGGCTCAGAACTTATGATTGATAACAGCGTTATCGACGGAGCAGAAGTGAACGGTATTCTTATCCTTCCTAACGATACTACCATCGGACAAGACATCAAAGAAACTCTTGGTCTTAACGAATACGTGTTTGACATTTCCGTTCCCGCTAATAGACCTGATTGTCAATCCATTTATGGACTTTCGCGTGAAATTGCTGCGCTTTTCGGTCAGGTTGCTAAAAAGCCTTCGCTTAAATATTCTACGGTGGAAAGCGATTTTGTTATTCCCCAAGCCAAGATTTCTAATAAAGAACTTTGTTCGCTTTATACTGGTAGAATTATTACGGATATTAAAATCGAGCAGTCGCCCAAGTGGATGCGCGATAGACTTCGTAACGTAGGAATTAGAGCAATTAACAATATTGTCGATATCACTAACTACGTTTTGATGGAAATCGGTCAGCCCCTTCACGCGTTTGACGTAAGTTTTATTGATGAATACGTTGACGTAAGACGCGCGCAAAATGGCGAAAAAATCGTTGCATTAGACGGAAAAGAATATTCTTTGACGGATAAAATGCTTGTAATTGCAGATAAGAGCAAAGCTTTGGCTATTGCTGGCGTTATGGGTGGCGAATATAGTGGAATTAACGACGAAACTAAAGTTTGTTTCCTTGAGGCTGCGCGTTTTGCTAAAGAAAATATCCGTGCTACGTCTAGAGCGATCGGACTTCGTTCCGATTCTTCGGCTAGATACGAAAAGGGCGTTGACTGGAATAGTGTAGAACTTGGTAGAGAACGTGCGCTTGCGCTTTTTGATCAACTTGGCGCAGGTAAAGTTACTTCGCTTGCTACTGGCGATGGCGTACAAAAGCCTGAAATTAAAGTTATTACGACTACTTCTAAGAAGATCAACGATTTGTTTGGTATTGTTGTTGATCAAAAGAAGATGGTTGAAACTCTTACTTCGCTTGAATTTAAAGTAGAAGAACAGGGCGATACTTTAATTTGTGAAGTTCCGCTTTTTAGAGAAGACATTGATAACTATACCGATTTGGCTGAAGAAATTATCCGTTTCTATGGATATGATTCGCTTACTGAAGATTTTATTAAAGACGCTCAACCTACGGTTGGTGGAATGACCGTTCGTCAAAAGAACGTTGCTAATATTAAAAATACTATGGTTGCTTTGGGCGCGTACGAATGTTTTACTTATTCGTTTATCAATCAAAAGCAATACGATTTACTTTGCTATGCGGATAACGCTCCCGAGCGCAATACGATTAGAATCGTTAATCCTTTGAGCGAAGAATTCTCGGTAATGAGAACGCAACTCGTTGGTAGTTTGCTTGATACCGTTTACACAAACCAAAGTCGTAAAAACGGCGATTTCCGTGGATTTGAAATTGCAAAAACGTATATTCCTAAATCATTACCCGTAAAAGAACTTCCTTATGAAAACGATACCCTTTGTATTGTTTATACGGGTAAGGACGAAAGTTTCTACACAATCAAATATGGCGTTGAAAAGGTACTTGATGGTAGAGTAAATTATACGATTGTTCGTACAAATGCTCCATATCTCCATCCTGGAATTGGCGCTGATTTGGTCTGTGATGGAAAAGTGTTTGGCTCTTTTGGTAAAATTCACCCAACTGTAGCAGATAATTACGGAATTTCCGCTGACGTTTACGTTGCGCATATTGATTTAAGCACGTTTATCAATATTGAAAAAGATTTAGTTCCTTTCAAATCTTTGCCCAAA
>JAZOUI010000192.1:0-2549 GCA_045658145.1 Pumilibacteraceae bacterium | reverse complement strand
GAGAGCATTGACAAGTACGCTTTCTTCGAGTGTACGGGACTTGCAAAACTTAACCTTGGTAAAGACATTAAGTCGATTGACGAATATGCTTTCTATGGTTGTGCAGCACTTAAAGATATTATTCTTCCCGATTCGCTTACGACCGTAGGTGGCAAAGCGTTCAGCCATTGCCTTGCTGCAAGCACGCTTACTATCGGTAACAACGTTGAAACTATCGGCGAATATGCTTTTAGTAGTTGTAGCGAACTTAGAAGAGTGACTATTCCTTCTTCCGTTAAATCTATTGGCGACTATGCGTTCTATAATTGCTCGCAACTTAAGTACGTTACGTTTAACGAAGGTTTGGAGAAAATCGGTCAATATTCTTTCTATGGTCTTGAAGGAATTGAAACGCTTATTCTTCCCGATTCGCTCCAGTCGATAGGCTATTACGCGTTTAAGGGACTTAAAGGACTTAAATCCGTTATTCTCCCTGCTACGCTTGACAGTATGGAAGAGCACGTGTTCTACGGATCGACCAACCTTACTATTTATACCGATTCCGAAACTATCGGTGCAGGTTGGAATCCCAGATACAACACGTCTTTCCGTCCCGTAATTTACGGATGTACGCTTAGCGACGATCGCACTTACGTCGTATCGGTTAAGATTGAAGAAAATTCCATTGAAAATCCCCACGCGTATGGTGGTATTTCCGCTCCTCAAAGAGAAGGCTTTACCTTTAAGGGTTGGGCGCTTTCGGATGATACGCTCGAAACTGCATATAGCGCACAAGAGATTGTAAACGCGCCTGCTGGAACGGTGCTTTACGCTGTATGGATTATCAATAACTAAAGTCAATAATTGTTAAATATCGGGGTACGTCCTATCGCGTTTTTAATTTGTGATAGGGTGTATCCCGAAAAAATATTTATAAAAGGATATTTAAAATGAAAAGAATTTCCAAAATTATCTTGGGCATTTTATTAGTATGTTCAATGACGTTATGTGCTTTTGCTTGCGCCACCGCGCCACAGCACACTATAACGCTTAACGACGGTGTAACGACTACAACCGTTTCTGTTGACGAAGGTACTAATTATCAATTGTCCGCACCTAATGACAGAGAAGGATATGAGTTTTTAGGCTGGTATGATAACGAATCTTTTAGCGGTAGCGCAGTAACTAACGTGACCGTTAATAAGGCGGCTACTTACTATGCAAAATGGGATAAACTCATAAAAATTACGCTTGATGCGAACGGTGGAACGCTTAGCGAGCAGTTCATTTACGTTAAGAAAAATGCTAACCTTACCGATGCGCTTAAAAACGTAACTCCTACTTATAGTGGACTTACCTTTGGCGCTTGGTTCTCGGGCAATAGCGAAATTACTTCTACTGCAACCGCAACTAAGGACGTTACGCTTACTGCAAAGTACAAGGTAGGTTTTACCGTTGAACTTTATGCGCAAAATCTTTCAAAGACTGCTTACGAAAAAGTTGACGAAATTACTTCTTCGGGATACGTTGGCGAACCTTTTGAAGCGATGGAAACGATGGACGGCTTTACCGAGATTAATCACGCTGACGCTGTAACTAGTACTAACGCGCTTAGTACAAATGCTAGCGAAAACGTGTTTAAGCAGTACTTTGACAGACGTGAATTCTTAATCGCGTACAACACAAACTATCCTGCCGATAGCGAAATGGAAGACGACGTTGTTTCCGTTAACGCTATTTACGGCGAAGAAGTTACCGTGCCCGTAGATTACTTCTGCGACGGATATTATCTTGCAGGTTGGTCTGATAGTCCTGACGGAGAAATCCTTTACAACGCTACCCAAATCGACAAACTCGTATATAATAAAGAAGAGGGCGAAGAAGGTGAAGTTGTAGTAGATACTTTCACCGTAACCGAAGCAAAAGTTCTTTACGCTGTATGGAGCGTAGGTTATAAGAATATGTTCGGTGGCGACGACAAGTTATATATTCTTGACAAGCAGGGTGAGTACGTTTATCTTTCCCGTGGCGGACTTTTGTTCCGTGGTGAATATTATCCTTCTAGACAAGAATTCTGTTTCTTCTACAACGACGAAATTTTGCTTGAAGGTAAACTTTTGGACGAAGACGTTTATGCGTATTACAGTTCTGACCGTTACGATATGAGTGCAACGCTCTTTGAAGTTACGGAAGAAGGTCCTGGCGAAAACAGTAAAGTAAGAATTCTTTTCGACGAGTACAATGGTTTGACCTATTACGAAACGGGCAAAAACCCCAAGAACTCGACGGGTACTTATATTATCGACGAGAACGGCTATTATATCGCTACGTTTGACGAAGGCGACTTCGCAGGTCAAACTATGACCATTTCGATTACCACGACTGAAGTAAACGGCACGACGACTAGATCGTTCAGTATCCGTAACGAAGAAGAATACGAAATGGGAACGCTTATGCGTTTTGACCGTGTTGATAAGCAATATCTTAACTATATCAACGGCATTTACGACCTTACGCTTACCGGTTTTGGTAGAGCAACGCGTAACACGATGAACGGTGTGGAAAACTTG
>JAZOUI010000191.1:0-9201 GCA_045658145.1 Pumilibacteraceae bacterium | reverse complement strand
CTAACTAATAATTTTTCTTCGCTAGGGTTAGACAAAAATCCACACTCCACGATTATCGAAGGATAGGGCGTACATTTAAGAATATAATAGTCGCCCGATTTAATTTGCCTATCGTTTCCTAGTCGCGAGTTTAGCGCGCGCTGAACGTCATCAGCAATTTCTATCGCGTTTTCACTTTCATCCGAATAGAAAACTTGCGCTCCTTTTACCGATTCGAGTGGATAAAAATTTTGGTGTATGCTAATTACAAGGTCGGGGGTTGCATTGTTTATAATGTCTCGACGCGCCTGCATATCCGAGCGTTTTTTGTTTTTTGCGCCCACGCTGTACAACCCGTCTCTGCCCTTTCTTGTCATTACGACGGTGTAACCACTACGTTCAAAATAATTTTTCAGACTTTTTGCAACAGCCAAATTCACGTCCGATTCCGCTATTTTACTCACACTTCCACTCACGCCACCGTCACTACCGCCGTGACCTGCGTCAATTACTATGGTTTTACCTAGTTTTGCAACGCCGATATCGTTAGTCATAGGCACTAAAAAACAAGCCAAAACCGTGCAACATATAAACGCGACACATACGATAAGCGTTTTTTTCTTTACCGAAATTATCATATTTGCCTCACGCGAACATCTTTACTTTGCCTTCCACCCAAGCGTCAAAAAAAGATTTGAGCGAGCGAGAAGATGTTTTTTCTAGACAGCCTATCATATCATCAGGACGAGCGTTTTTGAACTTATACGCGTTATAATATGCTTTTAATCCCTTCAAAAGATTTTGCTCGCCGATTGCGCTAGACAAAGAAGAAAACATAAGTTCTCCCTTAACGTAACTGCAATAGGTATATTCAAAAGTGTCCTTGTATTCACCCAAAACGCGATTCATACTGTCGTCGCGAGCATCAATTTTACTGTCGTCAAAATAGATTATATATGCTCCCAAAGCATCGGCAAGTCGCTTTTGCGCGTCCACCCCGTACGAAGAATTTTGCTTATAGAATAACCCCGTGGAAAACTCGCAAAGCCCCTCGTCCATCCACGCGTTCTTCACTTCGTTATTGCCCACTACACCATACCACCATTGATGCGCCGTTTCGTGAATTACCGCCTCGGTAAACAAACTGTCGTTTAGCGAGTTACTAATTAGTGAAAGACCCGGGTACTCCATACCACCGTGCAAAAAATTAGTACGGACTACGTTATAGGTCGAATACGGATACACGCCAAAAAGATTAGAAAAAGTTTTGATAGCGTCGGATGCCGTAGTCAAAGTTTTTTCAGCGTTTACGTCTTCGTCGTAATAATAGTTTACGTCCACGCCGTTTATACGCGTTCCTAGCATTTTCATCTCGCCTATTACTAGCGCAAAATCGCGTACGTTATTTGCTTTTAGTTCAAAAATGTCGCATACGTCCCCTTCTCTTTTTGACATTTCGCCCGTAGATGCAACGTTTAATCCACTAGGAACGGAGATGCTAACTTCGTAGGACGCACACTCAGAGTAAAAGGGATCACCATACTCGCAATAAGTGTCCGTCACAAATTTTCCGTCTTCGTAAACGCACGCTATCGGATACCAGTTTCCCAAATTTACAGTCCTACCATTATAACCAAACCTATGATTTACCTGTGGAATTTTGAGCGAAAAGTTCACGCCGATTTGAGCGCGCTCTTGTGGATACAGTTGTCCTTCTTCGGGCAAACTTACCACCAAAATATCGTCGTCTTCACCCGAAATCATAACGTCGATTTTTTCGCCGTTAAGAGTTACTTCGCTTATCTCGATACCGCCGTAACTCATACCACACGGATAGGCAGACGAAACAAGTTCGCTAGGCACAGGTGAAAAGCGCGCGCCTTCACGAAAGAACGACGGGTAAAGATGCATACACACTTCGTCAAGTACGCTCCCCGTCCCGTTATAATAGGATAGTTGCATCTGTGCTGAAACCGTATGATTTTGTTCATCATAAACTGCCGATATTTTATACACGGACGTTTGCTCCGTCCTTTCACCAAAGCACGCGCAAAGCGACAACGCAAGCGCAAAACACAACACAGCAAACAATGATTTGATTTTCTTCATTTTTACCACCTTCACTAAGTAATGCTAAATTGTATGCTAGCGTTAGAGCAAATATGAAAAGCCCGCTAAAACTCACTAAAAAAATATCACGTCAAATTTTCGATCTAATCTTCCACTTAAATCTCTTTATTATATTCTTTCGCTTTATGCTTTGTCTTTACACAAAATTACTTTATTTTAATATCGCTTGAAATAATTTTGAAAATAAAAAACGATTGAACATATATTCAATCGTTTCATTTTGCTTATTTTTATGCTTTTTTTTACTAAAAACTGCTGTTTTTACACTATTTACGGCTCACGACAAGTAAAAACTTCGTTACAAACAGCCTCAGCGAACTGCTTTTCATGGCTAACGAGAAGGAGCGCGCCTTCGTATTTTTTGAGCGCCTCAAGCAATACTTCTTTTGCTTTTACGTCAAGATGGTTAGTCGGCTCGTCAAGAATAAGGATATTAGACGTCGTATTCATAATAGTAAGTATTCTAATTCTTACCTGCTCGCCACCACTCATATCGGATATGTGGCGAAGCGCCATTTCTCCCCTAATTCCCACTCTAGAAAGTTGCGAGCGAATTTCCTTTGCTCCATATCTAGGGAAACAGTCGGAAATATAATCAAAAGGCGTCATTGACGTATTTCTAAACGTAAGGTCTTGTTCAAGGTATGCAGGTTTTGCCGCGATATGGAATTTATAGTCGCCACCTTTTTTGGGGATATATCCAAGCAACGTTTTAAGGAGCGTACTTTTACCTATACCGTTCGTTCCCCTAATCCAAAGTTTTGTTTCTCCACGCATATTAAAGGTAATAGGCGGAAGAAGAACGCTATCGTAACCTATTTCAAGATTATTTACGTTAAGCATATCTTTCGTGTTAAGAAGTACGCCCGGAAAATCAAAGTGCGCCTCAAGAGCGGAAACGGGCTTTGCCATAACTTCAATACGGTCAAGCATTTTCTTACGGCTATTAGCCATACCTGCCGTTGCCGCGCGAGCCTTGTTACGATTGATATAATCTTCCATTTTCTTGATTTCTGCTTGCTGACGAGCATAATCTTCTTCGTACTGCTTAATTGCCATTTCGTGCTGAACCAAGAACTGATCGTAGTTACCCGTGTACTTACGGATAGAACCGTTTTCAATGCTTACAACGTACTTGCACACGCCGTTAAGAAAATCGGTGTCGTGCGAAATAACCATAAAGGTTTTCTCTAATGAGTTAAGAAATTTTATAAGCCACTCAATATGCTCGACGTCCAAAAAGTTAGTCGGCTCGTCAAGGAGCATCACGTCTAGATCTTCGAGAATTAGTTTGCTAAGCATAAGTTTCGCGCGCTGACCACCAGAGAGCGTGGATATCACGGTATCGTAACCAAACGCATTTACACCTAGTCCGTTAGCAACCTTTTTGATTTGCGATTCAATATCGTAAAAGCCTGCGCTAGTCAACTGTTCAAGCATACGATTAGACTTTGTAATCATTTTATCAAGAACGTCCATATCTTCAACCGTACCCATATCTTCGTACAGTTTTTGAAGTTTAGCGTCAAGTTCGTAAAGATGTGCAAACGCCGTACGCAGATATTCCATTACTGTAAGCGAACGGTCGATATCAGCGTGCTGGTCCAAGTATCCGTAACGTATGCCGTTAAGCCAAATTACTTCGCCTGCGTCCTGTGAAATATTGTGTGCTATAATATTAATGAAAGTAGATTTGCCTGCACCGTTAAGTCCAACGATACCTACGTGCTCGCCGTTGTTTATTATAAGATCGGCATCCTTAAAAAGCACTTTTTCATCATAAGTATGGCTTAATCGGTTAATTCGAAGTATACTCATTTTATATTCCTTTTATATCATTTTCATCAAAACAAAGGGGTACGTACCCTTTTATTTATAAAATATTTAAACTTACTATGTGATTTGCAAAGAAGAATTTTCCAAAGATATATTTGTTAGACGCGCTTTCGGTAAGGGTTATAATTTTACCGTTATAGTAGTCAAGTCCTTCTGCCATCGCAGGGCCAGAGACGTAGCGAATAACGTTGTCAAGATAATACACCGGAGCGCCGTCAAGCGTCTTTCCCGAATCCACCGCATCCGAAAGATTGTATACGTAATATCCCGAACTGCTAATTCCGTAAGAAGTGGACATAACCACTTTTCCGTCCTTAAAACAAATACCTTGCACACAGTCGCGTATAGAAAAAACTTTTACAGGCGCAGAAAGATCGTCGATTTTATACTGCGAACAAATAGCGCGATGTCTACCTTCCCTAGTAGTAAAAATATGTTCCGCTACCTCATCCGTACTGTCATCCATAAACGTACCGACGTACAAATATTCGTCGTCCGTATAAAGGAAAGATGCTTTGTTATTTATTTCAACGCCTTGACCGATATTGATATCGTCACCGTTTTTAGCGTTTAGCACGCTGTCAAGCGAAAAGGTGTAAATCTTGCTACCGTTAGCAATAAATGCTTTATTGCCCGAAGTTGCAAGCCCACCTGCGTGTCCTGTGTACTTTTTGCCATCACGATTAAGCGTAACGTAATACGACTCGTTATTAAGCGTGGTTACGTAAATACGCGACGCACTTTTGTTGTCCATATATCCCGAAACCATAACTTTGTCTTGTCCATCCACCATACTGATACCCTGACAAATAAAGCCGTCGTTAAGCCCGGGGTTAATACAAAGATTACTCTCTATTGAATAATACTCGCTATAAATGGCAAATTTCGCCAAATTTAATCCTGCAAAAAGAGTTATAAACAAGCCGAATATTATGGAAAAAATTATAAGCAAAATTTTACCCGTAATTTTTAACGCTTTCATTTTTTCTCCTATCCGTTGATAAAGTCGCTATTGTAGATATAAACTTTGTCAATAGTTACTTTGCCCTTAACGAGCGCTTTGCCTGCGTGTTGACGCGATTCGATAGAAAGCGCCTCGGTATTAAAGGCGGACAAATAGTCTTCGTTAACTTCTAACACGATATCATACGGCTTTGTAACGTAACTTGCGAAAACAAGATTTTTGCCGTTCTTTTCCTTTAGGTCAATTATCATTACGCCCTTACGATAACGAGCCATAACGTCTAGTTCACCTTCAAGTACACGCTTTGCATAGCCTTTTTCAGTAACTACGACAATCTCGCCACCGTCTTCGATTTGCTTGGTAAGAATAACGTCGTCGCCGTCGTTAAGCGTAATAAACTTTACACCTGCCGATACACGGTGTTGAAGGGGAATATCGCCCATATCGCCCTTAAGCACAAGTCCTTTTCTCGTAACGAATACAATGCGCGCATCAGGCTTTTCATTTTCCATACCTATTACGGTATCGCCTTCTTTTAACTTGATTGCCTGGAAGGAAGATTTAGCAACGTCGTACTCTTTCCACTCCGTCTTTTTAACAAGACCGGACGAAGTGTAGAAAAGCACGTTGCCTTTGGGCATTTTTTCGCCAAGGGGAAGGACGTAAACAATCTTTTCATCCAAATGAAGTCCGGGAATAACGTCCTTGATATTCGCGCCCTTTTCGCTCCAACGCGCCTCGCCTATTTCTTCGATATCTACCTTGAAACAGTTACCAAAATTAGTAAAGCAAAGTACGCGTTCTACCCCGTTACAGTTAACGATAGACGAGCAAATCTCGTTTACCGTACTGCGATCGCCAAATTCACGCGACGACATATTGAAACTCTTAAGCGCCATTCTTTTAAGGTTACCACGCGCATTATAGCAAACAACGCAATTTTCCACGGGTTTAGCAACGCTAGCATCAACGACTTCATACTTCTTCTCATCCGAAAGAATAACGCTTTTACGGGGCGTTTTGAACTTCTTTTTGATTTCAAGCATTTCCGTCTTAACAACTTCCATTTGAAGTTTCTTCGAGCCAAGAATTTGCGTAAGACGTTTAATTCTCTCGCGAAGTTCTTTGAGTTCTTGTTCAAGTTTGAAAACTTCAAGATGCGTAAGTCGAGCAAGGCGCAAGTCAAGAATTGCATCAGCCTGCTTTTCGCTAAGCTTAAAACGAGTACGAAGTCTATCCTTTGCCTCGGTAGTGGAACGAGAAGTTTTGATAATCTTGACTACTTCGTCAATGTTTCTTACCGCTATTACAAGCCCTTCTAAAATATGTTCACGACGCTTGCACGCCTCAAGTTCACACTTCGTTCTTCTAACGATAAAGTCACGCTGATACGCCGTATAGTAACTTATGATTTCCATAAGCGAAAGCGTTTTGGGCTTTCCGTCGGCAATAGCAACCATATTTACGCCAAACGACGTAGAAAGATTGGTGGATTTGAAAAGCGTTTGAAGTATCGCATCAGGATTTCCGTCCTTTTTAATGCGGATAACCGCGCGAATACCGTTACGGTCGGACTCGTCGGCGATATCAGTAATTGCAGAAAGCACACCTTTCTTTTCTTCGCGAAGTTTAGAAATGCTCTCAAGTAAAGCCGATTTATTTACCTGATAGGGAAGTTCGTCAATAACGATAAGTTTCTTTTCGCCTTCCGCCTCAATATGCGTTTTTGCTCGCACAATAAGTTTGCCCCTGCCCGTTTCGTAAGCGCGCTTAAGTTCTTCGCCTGCGATAATATATCCGCCCGTGGGGAAATCAGGGCCTTTGATGATTTTCATCATCTCGTCAAGTTTAATTTTGGGATTGTCGATATACGCCACTACGCCGTCGATAGTTTCGGCAAGGTTGTGAGTGGGGATATTCGTGGCTAAGCCTACCGCAATACCCGACGCGCCGTTTACAAGCAAGTTGGGGAAACGTCCCGGTAAAATCTCGGGTTCTTTTAACGTATCGTCGAAGTTACATCCCCATCTGACGATTTCGTCGCCAGGATCGCCCATATCGCGGAGCATTTCCATTGCAAGGGGCGTAAGACGACACTCCGTATAACGCATTGCAGCAGCGCCGTTTCCGTCGATATCGCCAAAGTTACCTTGTCCTTCAACGAGCGTCGCGCCCATATTGAACGCTTGCGCCATTCTAACGAGCGCCATATACACCGAACTGTCGCCGTGGGGGTGATATTTACCCATACAGTCACCGACTACTCTGGCGCACTTTTTATAAGGGCGGTCAGGGTGAAGTCCAAGTTCTATCATATCAAAAAGTATTCTACGCTGAACGGGTTTTAAGCCGTCTTCAACGCGGGGTAACGCACGGTCAAGTATAACGCACTCGGAGTACGGTATCATAGACTCGTGCATAACCTCTTCCATATTTTTAACGATTATTCCGTGTTCTTCCATACTTTACTCCTATTTGTTTACGATTTCCATAAACGCGTCTTCTTTGTTAAAGTTAGCGTGTTCGATAATATAATTTCTACGCTGTTCTACCGCATCACCCATAAGCGTGCTTACAAGTCTTTCAGCCTCGGCGGCATCTTCTATCGCTACGCGCACAAGTTTTCTCTTCTTAGGATCCATAGTCGTTTCCCAAAGTTGGTCGGCGTTCATTTCACCAAGTCCTTTATAGCGCTGAATTTCTACACCTTTGCCCATTTCCTTTTTGAGTTTTTCAAGCGCCGCGTCGTCGTAAGCATATTCGGTTTGTCCACGCTTTGAAATACGGTAAAGGGGCGGAAGTCCGATATAAACGTGACCTTCGGTAATAAGCTCACGCATATAACGGAAGAAGAAAGTCAAAAGTATTGCGCGAATATGAAGTCCGTCTTGGTCGGCATCCGACAAGATTACTACTTTGTGATAGCGCAAATCTTCCACGTCAAAGTCGTCGCCCATACCTGCACCTAATGCCGATATAAGCGTTCTAATTTCTTCATTCGCCAAAACTTGGTCAATTCTCTTTTTCTCTGCGTTAAGCGGTTTACCACGAAGGGGAAGTATTGCTTGAAAAGACCTATTTCTTGCCTGCGTACAAGTACCGCCTGCCGAGTCACCTTCGACTATAAACAATTCGTTAAGTTCAGGTTTTTTGCCCGTACAACTCTTAAGTTTTCCAACGGTATGGAAGTTATCAATACTGTTCTTTGCGCGCGTAAGTTCTTTTTGTTTTCTTACAGCCTCGCGCACTTTTGCCGCTACCACCGCCTTTTTAACAGCAATTTCGGCAATCGCACGGTGTTTATCGAAATAAGCGTTAAGTTCGCTCAAAACGATTGCCTCTACCGCCAAACGCGCCTCGGTATTACCAAGTTTGGTTTTCGTTTGTCCTTCGAACTGAACGTTTTGCATTTTTACCGACAAAACGGCAGTCAAGCCTTCACGGAAGTCTTCGCCCTGAAGGTTTGCATCCTTGTCTTTAAGTACGCCTAGTTTTCTCGCCCAGTCGTTAAGCACGCGAGTAAGCGCAATCTTAAATCCCGTTTCGTGCGTACCGCCTTCGGTAGTAGGAATATTGTTTACGTACGAGAAAATCTTTTCCGCATAAGCGCTAGTGTACTGGAAGGAAAGTTGCGCCGTGATATTATCCTTTTCGCCTTCAATATACACAGGCACTTCGAAAGCAGGCGTTTCGCGTTCGTTAATATCTTTTACAAAGTCGATAAGCCCACCTTCATAGAAAAATTCGCGCTGAAGGAAACTTTCACCCATATTAACGCGCTCGTCAGTAAGAATAATGCGCGCGCCTTTGTTTAGGAAAGCAAGTTCTTTTAATCTACGAGAAATAGTGTCGATATTGAACTTTACCGTTTCGAAAATTCGGTCGTCAGGCATAAAGGTAATTTTAGTGCCGTGCTTATTCGTCTTTTTCTTTAAGTCCACAAGTTTTTCTTTTACAAGTCCACCGTGAACTTTGCCATCCTTTTCAACGCTTTCAAAACTCATCTTGTACGTCGTGCCGTTTTTGTAAACTTCAACGTTAAGCCAACGAGAAAGAGCGTTAGTTACAGATGCACCTACGCCGTGTAGTCCGCCCGAGTGAGCGTAGTTTTCGTTATCAAATTTACCACCAGCGTGAAGTTGAGTAAATACTACTTCAACACCACTTACTTTCATCGTGGGGTGAATATCAACGGGAATACCTCTACCGTTATCTTCAACGGTAGCAGAGCCGTCAATGTTTATCGTAACGCGCAAAGTATCGGCGTAGCCGTTAGCGGCCTCGTCCATTGC
>JAZOUI010000190.1:0-6097 GCA_045658145.1 Pumilibacteraceae bacterium | reverse complement strand
TCAAATAAGCAACCGTAGGTCTTAAAACCGTTCACACTTACACAAGCCTACTAAACCGTCTCCGACGGTAACCGAACAAAACACGCAGTATTTTACAGTATTTAGCCGTCAAAAATCAGTCAAATGTTGTGATAGAGCCTTATTTATTAAACGTTTATAGTTTATCTGCAATGTTAAGTATCAATTTTTCAGTTTTATCCCATCCAAGGCAAGGGTCGGTAATAGACTTACCCCAAACGTGCTCGTCAGGTTTACAAGCGCCGTCTTCGATATAACTTTCAATCATAAGTCCCTTAACAATACGCTTAATATCTGAATTTTGGTTGCGACTATGAACTACGTCTTTTGCGATACGCACCTGCTCGAGATATTTTTTGCCCGAGTTATTATGGTTAGTATCCACGATAATTGACGGATTAGCCAAGTTGGACTGTTCATAAAGTTCTTTCACGTGCAATAAATCTTCATAATGGTAATTAGACACATTTCGTCCTGCATAGTCAACGTAACCACGAAGAATAGCGTGAGCATAAGGATTGCCATTGCTCGACACTTCCCATCCGCGATAAATAAAAGTATGACTTGACTGCGCCGCAACGATAGAATTCATCATAACGCCAAGGTCACCACCAGTAGGATTTTTCATGCCCACGGGAATACCCACGCCACTTGCCGTCAATCTATGTTGTTGATCTTCTACCGAACGCGCGCCAACCGAAACGTACGAAAGAAGGTCGGATAAATAACGATGATTTTCAGGATACAACATTTCATCTGCGCAAGAAAAATCATAATCTCTTAACGCCGCAAGGTGAAGTTGACGAATAGCAACAATACCCTTATACATATCAGGCTGAGCATCGGGATCAGGCTGATGCAACATCCCTTTATACCCTTGTCCAGTCGTTCTAGGCTTATTAGTGTACAGTCTCGGAATTATGATAATTTTATCCGCTACCTGTTCCTGAACTCTGCGAAGTCTTGAAACGTATTCAAGCACAGGCTCGCTATGGTCAGCCGAACAAGGTCCAACAATAAGTAAAAACTTATCCGACTTGCCTTCAAATACCAAGCGAATTGCCTCATCACGGCTCGCTTTAACCTGCTCCATACGTTTAGTGACAGGATATTCTTTTTTTACTTCCATAGGAATAGGGAGTTTTCTATGAAACGTCATCTCCATTGCAATTACCTCTACCTTTGTTTTTAGTCCGCATTTTACGTCTATAAAAGCGCACCCAAAAACGTCTTACGCCGTTTTACTTATTTTCGTCTTGTGAATTAGATTGTTGTTCTTCGGCCTTTCTTTCGCGATAAGTCTTATATCCTTCTTTTTGATTATCACCTTCGTCCCACTTTTTTCCGCCGATTGCAACGAAACCGAGCAAAAGCGCAACCGTAACTACGACTGCAATTATAGGCATAACGAGTTTGTCTTGAACAACGAAAAGTTCTCCGATAATCGCAAACACGCACACGCCTATGAGTGCACAACCGAAATAAACGTAAAATCTTTTGAGTTGAACGTTAGTCTTATCTAAAAACGCGCGCACAATAAACACCAAACCCGTAATGCCCGAAAAAATAGCAATCGCCCAGCCGAGTGTAAACCAACCCAAAACTTCGCCTGCGATAGTCCCAATAAGCCAAAGTACGGCACTACATACGGCAACAATACCGATTATTAACTTATAAACAAAACTTTTATTCATAATTATTCTCCTTGAAAATATTTTCTAGGCGTATCAACCGCCACCAAAATATACTAATGCTAGCAAGCCACCTATTACCGCAAGTCCTGCACAAACAACTGCAAGAACTTTCCACACGGAAACGGGAGTTTTGCCCGTAACGTTACCGTTATATCCATTGACAAAGAAGTTATAAACTTTCTTTTTCCAACCAAGGTGACCTATGTAAACAGGCAACAAAACATACTTATAAGTAACGTTGTTGTAACTAGTATCTACGTTCAGCGACGATACAACGTCATAGACGTAACGTGATAATATGGCACTACGTACCCTGCCGTTCATACGAACCTTTGCCTCTTCCCAACACTCCAAGCCGTCTTTAGAATACTGACTTGCCGTAAAACCGCTTAAATATTCTTTCGCATATTCTTTGCTATCACTCGTGCCGAAAGGTTGCAATTTGTCAATAGAATTTTGATTAATTGCATTTGACGCCTGGATAAGCACGTCGTCGAAAAAGAGTTCGTGCGAGCCACCAATATTAAAGTAACGCGTATAACGCTCTCTAACCGTTTTGCCGTTAACCCTGCGCGTACGATATTCATACTTGCCCAAAACGCCACTATACGTAGAGTACGTTTGCGCATCATAAGTAAACGCAGGAGTATAAACACCACTTACGTTTTCGGGCGCAACACTTTTTTTGAACTTCCTGGGTGCAAAAAATTTACGCTTAACCCAACTCTTTACGCTTTCAATCGCACTTTGCACAGTCAATTGAAAAGGCACTACTGCATTAGGTTTAAGTCCCGAAATTTCGTCCGTCTCCACCACGTTAGTCGTTCCACAAAACGAGCAAGTTTTTGCAATCTCCGTCCTATCAAGCACAGTCTTTGCGCCACAGTTTTCACATCTAAAAACGTGCGTTTCGCTCGCCCAAGTGTTAGCGCTTGAAAGCAAATTCGCAAAGTGCATTTCTTCACCAAGCGACTTTTCTACGGAAACAAGCGTTCCGCAATACGGACACTCAAGCGACTGCTTTTCGGGCGAAAAAATCATATTCGCTCCACAACCAGGACACTTTTGAATATTAGTCTCGGTTTCAACTTCCGATCCGTTTAACGTCAATTCTTCTTCCATTAAAGTTTTTCACCACACTCGGGGCAGAATTTCGAACCGGGGCTCACTTCCGCGCCACATTTAGGACACGCCCCAACTAATCTCGAGCCACACTCACAGCAGAACTTTGCGCCCTGTTTTACACTTGCTCCACATTTAGGGCAAACGTTACCCATAGCACTTCCACACTCGGGACAAAACTTCGCATTTTCGCTCACGCTTGCTCCGCATTTAGGACAAGCAATTTTGTTTTCTTGTTGCTGTTTCGCGGGTACGTTCTGTTGATTTTTGTACATATCGGCAAACATTGCGCCCATACCAAGTCCCATACCTGCGCCCATTGCCGATCCTGCCATACCAGGATTTTTAGCCGCCTCTTTAAGCGCGTCTGCTTGTGCTATGGTAGTATATACGTCCAAATTGCCACGGAGCATACCCATAGATGCGTTCTTGTCAAGCGCCTCTTCGAGTTCTTTGGGCATCGAGAAATTCTCAAACACGAACTTCGTAATTTCAAGACCGATTGCTTTGAAAGAAGGCTGGAGCGAATTTCTTACGATTTCGCCTAGTTCAATAAGGTTTGCAGCCATATCCAAAATGGGTATCTTGCTTTCGCCGATAGCGTCGGAAATACCCGTTACCACCATACTTTTAAGGTACTCGGTAATATCGCTTGTCGAATACGAGCCTGCAGTTCCCGAAATTTCTTGCATAAATACGTACGGATCATCCACTCTGAACGAATAACTACCGTATCCACGCACACGCACAGCGCCGTAATCACGGTCACGGATAATTATCGGATTAGCAGTACCCCACTTTTGTCCCGTGAACTGACGAGTAGAAACGTAATAGATATCCGAACGGAAAGGATTTTCAAAACCGTATTTCCACGACAAAAGCGCCGTAATGATAGGAATAGAATCGGTATCAAGTTTATAAAATCCCGGCAAGAAAACGTCAGCCATTTTGCCCTTATGCGCAAAGATTGCCGCCTGGCCGTCACGAACGGTAAGCACCGAACCACGACTCACGTAGTCGTTTTTCATATTGTATTTATAAACGATAGTGTCTCTGCTATCATCCGTCCATTCAATATTTTTGAGTAATCCCATAACTTTTCTCCTTGATTTATATATTTACATTATACTACAAACCTTAATGCTTGTCAATACCTAATTTTATTAAAACCACCTTTATTTTTTACGCTCTTTTTTGTCATAAAAGGACGTTTTTTCTCATAATATAAAACACAAAGCATTAAAGGACTGAGAAAATGAAAGAGTTAATTGTTCAGCGCACGTTAAACGAAGCACGTTATATTTTACAACATAAATGCACCGTACGAGATGCGGCGAAAATTTTTTTCATCAGCAAAAGCACGTTACATAAAGACGTAACGGTAAGGTTGCGCTACGTAGACAAACGTATGTATGCAGAAGTAAAAAAAGTGCTTGATTTCAATCTTGCTCAGCGACATCTTCGGGGCGGAAACGCTACAAAGAAAATGTATGAAAGCAAAAAAGCAAAAGAATAAATAAAAAACGGCGTATAACGTCATACGTCGTTTTTATTTTTTAAAGTTTTGGCTTTACTATTGACAAAATTGTAATTGTGTAGTACAATTTAATTGAGGTAATAATTATGATTAATTATAATGCAAAAATTGAGTGCAAAGCAAATTACGACGTCGTTGTTGCAGGTGGTGGCGTTAGTGGTATAGGCGCTGCTATTGAGGCGGCGCGCCAGGGCGCAAAGGTTGCGATTATCGAGCGAAACGGCATTTTGGGCGGTGGCTTTACCGCAGGACACGTCGCTCCACCGTTAGGCGATTTCACTCCCAACACAATGGCAGATGAACTACTTAAAGAAGTAGGCGTTGTCAACGGCTCGGGGCAATCTCACGATTTTGAAAAAATGAAAATAATCATTTCGAAAATGGTTAGTCAAGAAAATATTGACGTTTTTTACGGATGCTCTATCGTTGACGTTATCAAATCAAATAAAATCATTACGCATTTGATTTTCTCTACTCAATCGGGCTTAAAAGCCATTGAAGGAAAAATATTTATTGACTGCACGGGCGACGGAGTTTTGTCCTATCTTGCAGGGGAAAAGGTAGAATATGGTCGTGACGACGGACTAGTACAGCCCGTCAGCATTATGTTCACGATAGAAAACGTTCACCCCGACCAAGAAATCGTTTGCTACCACGAAGAAATGGACACGGTTTTAGACAACGGAAACTATCTACAACTTTGCCGTGACGCTTGTAAAAACGGTACTCTTCCCCCTACCGTCAATATCGTAAGACTTTACAAGGGCGTTGTCCCCACCGAGCGCATGGTAAACGCCACGCAGGCAAACGGCGTAAACCCCTTATGCCCCGTGCAAGCAGGCAAAGCGCAAGCGACACTTCGTGAACAGATGGAACAAGTCTTAAACTTCCTCAAAACCACGGTAAAAGGCTTTGAAAACGTGCGCATTAAAAACTCATCAGACGGCATAGGCGTGAGAGAATCCCGTCGCGTAATGGGCGAATACGTTATGACTGCGCAAGACCTACTTGACGGCAAAAAACACGCCGACGTAGTTGTTCACAATGCAGCGTTTTGCATTGACATACATAACCCTTCGGGCGCAGGTCAAAGCGAGCAAGACGGTTGCCCTAAGCAAAGTCAGCCCTATGACGTACCCTATCGTGCGCTTGTCCCCACCGTTACCGACAACCTTCTCGTTGCAGGCAGATGCATAAGCGGAACACACCGCGCACACGCGTCGTATAGAGTTATGAACATTTGCGTTAACATAGGTCAAGCGGCAGGTATCGCAGGTGCGTTATGCGTAAAAGAAAACGTAATTCCACGAAAACTTGACTACAAAAAAATTCAAAACGCTTTGAAAAATAAGGGAATTGATTTATTTAATTAAGCATAAAAAAAGCAAACACGACTAGTTACGTACCTAGTCGTTTTTATTTTGCGCATTATCTAGCGCCTAGTTTTTTCAAAATCTCACTAGCAAGAGCCGGATCGTTACAGGTAAATCCTACCGCGCCACGTTCAAGCCAAGTCTTAAATCTCTCCTCTTCTTCCGCTGCGCCATAATGCACCCAAGGTTCTACTCCGTACGAGCGAACAATATCAAACTGCTCTTGGGGCGCAACTATATAATTTTGACTCCAGTCTTTCACTCTAGTAACAGGATCAATCGTAATATTGAAAATGCACGCGCAGAATAATCTATCTAGCATATCAGCGCTAAAATGATTACCCAAAATTTTA
>JAZOUI010000189.1:0-9240 GCA_045658145.1 Pumilibacteraceae bacterium | reverse complement strand
CCTATCAAGCAGTTTCCGGCGCAGGCGTAAAAGGATATGACGATTTAAAGAACGGCGCACTTGGCGCTGCACCTAAAAAATTCCCACACCCAATTTTTGGCAACTGTATCCCTCATATAGACGTCTTTTTAGATAACGGCTACACTAAAGAAGAAGACAAAATGATTTTCGAAACCAAAAAGATTTTGGGCGACGAAAACCTTAAAATTACGGCAACCACCGTACGCGTTCCCGTTTTCCACGGTCACAGCGAAAGCATCAACGTTGAGTTTAACTCCCCCGTTACTCTTGACGGCGTTAAAGAGACGCTTGCATCCGCTGAAGGAATCGTACTTATGGACGATCCAGCAAACGGAGTTTACCCTACGGCGCTTGAGGCGGAAAACCACGACGAAGTTTTCGTAGGTAGAGTTCGACTTGACGACAGTGTTGACAGCGGTATCAATATGTGGGTTGTTGCCGACAACATCAGAAAGGGCGCTGCTACCAACGCCGTTCAAATCGCTGAAAGAATTATAGCAAAGAAAAATATGTAATTTTTGAGCATTTTGTGCTCGGGAGATAAAATTATGACTGTTTTTAATGGTTCTTGTGTTGCAATGATTACGCCTTTTAATGATAACGGCGTAGACTTTGACACTTTTGGAAAATTAATTGATTTCTATATCGACAATGGTTCGGATGCGCTTTGCGTATGCGGTACGACGGGCGAACCTTCGACTATGACGGCGAACGAAAAAACTGCCGTTATAGATTTCGCTATCAAAAAAATCAATAAACGCGTACCCGTTATCGTTGGATGCGGAACAAATTGTACGGCTACTACTATCGAAAACGCGATTTCCGCGCAAAATGCAGGCGCAGATGCGATATTAGTAGTTACCCCCTACTACAATAAATGCACTCAACGTGGACTTATCGCTCACTACACCGCCATTGCAAATAGCGTAAATATCCCCGTGATTTTGTACAACGTTCCTGGAAGAACGGGCGTAAATCTTCTTCCACAAACAGCGCTCGCTCTTAGTGAAGTGAAAAATATCGTAGGCATTAAGGAAGCAAGTGGAAACGTCTCTCAACTTCAACAACTCTGCTCGCTTGTCGATGGAAAAATGGATGTTTATTTAGGCGAAGACGCACTTACGTACGTGGGTATGACGCTAGGTGCTAAGGGCGTTATTTCCGTTTCCGCCAACGTAGTTCCTCAAAAAATGCACGATATTTGTGCGCTTTGCGACAAAGGCGAATATAAAACGGCACGTGATTTGCAATTCTCGGTAAATCCGCTTATCGATACCTTGTTTTGCGAAGTTAATCCTATCCCCGTTAAAAAAGCAATGTCTTACCTTGGCTATGGCGACGGAAAGCCACGCTTGCCGTTAACTGAAATGGAAAACGACAATGCACAAAAACTTTTTGCGGAAATGCAAAAACTTGCTCTCATTTAAGGAGAAAAATATGACGAAAATATTTTTATTCGGTATATCGGGTAAAATGGGCAACTTCATTGTGGATTGTTGCCGTAACACCGATTGCGAAGTCGTAGGTGGTTACGACGTTGTTGCTCATCCCACTATCCCTACTTTTACAAACGCTAGCGACGTAAACGTAGATTTTGACGTAATCGTTGATTTTTCTCGCGCTTGTCTTCTCGGCGAAGTAATTAAACTCGCTAAAGCAACCGCTAAAGGCGTAGTCCTTGCTACAACGGGATATAACGAACAAGATGAAAAGGCTATTGCAGATTTGTCAACGATCGTTCCCGTACTTCGTTCGGGAAATATGAGCGTAGGCGTAAATCTTCTTCTCTCGCTCGTTGAGACTGCCACGAAAGCACTTGCCGATAAATTCGATATCGAGATTATCGAAAAACACCATAATCAAAAAGCAGATGCTCCGTCGGGTACTGCGCTTATGCTTGCTAACGAGGTAAAAAAAGTTAAGTCCGACGCTAAATTCTTATACGGCAGACAGGGCGAAAGTAAACGCGAAAGTCAAGACGTAACTATCCACGCTGTTCGTGGTGGTACTATCGTAGGCGAACACGACGTAATCTTTGCAGGCAACGACGAGATTATTACCCTTTCTCATACTGCACTCTCTCGCAAAATTTTCGCAGAAGGCGCAATAAAAGCAGCGCGTTTTATCGCATCCGCTACTCCCGGTCTTTACTCAATGAAAAACGCGTTATAACCTAAAACAATTCTAAAAAAACATAAAACGGCAGGATACGTACACTGCCGTTTTTATTTTAGCAACAAAAAAACACGCCCGAATTGAGCGTGCTTTTTTTATTTTACGTCAAATTAAAGACCGGTACTTGCGAGAACTTGTTCAACTAATTCTTGGGTATAAACCGAGTTAAAGAACCAATTATTAAGTTCGGTGGATTTAAGCGCATTAGCGATATTTTCGTTCGCCTCGTAACTTTGAGAAAGTTGCGCATCACTCGTCCAAGAGTTAAGGGCATTAGCACATTTTACCTCTTCAAGCGCATCACACTTTTCAAACGCAAGCATACCAATAAACACGACGTCCTCGCCGATAGTAACTTTTTGAAGACTAGTACAACCATAGAACGCTCTTATTCCGATTTGAGCGCAACCTTTTGCAGGAAGAATAATTTCTTCAACCGCAGTTGCGTTCCAGAATGCTGCCGAGCCTACTACCGAACATGCCTTAATCGTAACCTTTTTAACGGTGTTGTTATCCATAAATACGTTTTGGAAAATTACACCCACGGTAGCGCCGTCGTATTTTTCCTCGACAACCACCTCTTCTGCGTCGCCAAAGTATGCATAGATTACCGCGCCGTCGATATTAAGACCAGTAAGTTCACGCAAATTAGTTACCACATAGCCAATGCCATTATCAGCAAGTTTTACGTTTTGGGGCATAGTGTAAAATTGCAAATTGAGTAAAAGTTGATTGTCGGGGTGTATAGTTTCTTGCGATCCGTAAGCAAAGTCGATTGTGTTGGTTTTTCCCTCAAAATAGCAAGCAAAATACAAAGAATTTACGTTATAGAAAGCGTGGTGACCAACTTTTTCAACAGAAACAGGCACGTACACTCTACTAAGACGGGTGCAGTCCTTAAATGCGTTTGCAGGGATAGCCTTACAGGTAGGCTTGATTTTTGCCCAAACGATATCTTTATTCACGGGACGGACAAACACGTCACCAACGTAAATTGCATTGCCGTACTCTTCGCCCTCGATTGCAATGCAGCCTTCAAACACAGTGGTAAAATCAACTTCAGCCTTGGTGTTAATAGTAACGTCAACGAGAAGTTCACATCCACTGAACGCACCGTCGCCCACTTCTTCCACAGTCGCAGGAATAACGATTGCGGTAATAGCGGTGCTTGCGAATGCGTTTTCGCCAATTTTCTTAATGTTTGCAGGAATTGTTACGCTGGTAATGTTAGAGTTTGCAAAAATATTTGCAGGGATTTCCGTACAACTTGCTTTAAACTGAACGGTCGTAGCACTAGCGTTTGCAAGCGAGATAAGGTACTTACCAATATAATAACAGTTGCCGTACTCTTCGCCCTTAAGTGCGTCGCAACCCGAGAAAACGAGAGAAATATTAACGTCAATATCACTATTCAATACAACGGTTACAAGCGAGGTACAGTTAGCGAATGCACCTATTCCAATACTTTGTACGCTGGCAGGGATAGTTACGCTGACAATCTTTTTACCCGCAAAGAAGTTAGCAGGGATTTCCTGACATATAGGTCTAATTTCCACTTCCGTAACGTCGTCGTTTACGAGTGAAATGAGGTATTTACCAAGGTAATAGCAGTTACCATACTCCTCGTATTCAAGATTTTCACAACCAGAAAAAACACTTTCAATGTTAAAATCTGCCGTGGTATTAATTACTGCGCTAGTGAGCGAAGTACAGTTTTCAAACGCGCCCTCACCAATACTTTCAACGCTAGAAGGAATGGTTATTTTGGTAACTGAACTGTTTGCAAAAGCGTAGTCGGGAATAGAAGTAAAGCCCTCCGATAAAACAATTTCGTCCAAACAAGTTCTACCTGAAAAAGCATTTTCTGCAATACTTTCAATTTTGTCACCATAGTTAGTCTTTGAAGGGATAACCAACGGACCACTTACGTACTCCATGTGTTGTTCGTCCACGCCACCAATTACAACACCGTTGTCGGTATAACTAGTATAAACGGGAACGTAGTCGTACTTGAGATAAATGTCCGTTTGACTAGAAATTTGCGTTCCATTTTGAAGAGGACAAGTATATTCTCTATCCTCATAGCATCCGTCAAAATACAAGTAGTTATCATTATAATTGCGACCGTTTTCTTGCGATAACTTTTGTGCTATTTCATAAACGGACGGAAGAGGCATATGCTGTAAATCAATTTCGTACGAGCCAGCACCCATTTCGGTACGAACAAGCACGTCGTCCACATAGTAGTTAATATCGTACATTGACGGTACGAAATTAGCGTGCACCTTGATACCGCCACTACTAGGCAACGCCATACCGTCGGTCATCTTCGTATAGCCACTTGCCGTATCCGAATACCAACCCTCAAAGACGTAACCAGGCATAGAAGGACCTTCAATTTCAACGAACGTGTCGCCTTCTTCAATAGGCTCGACACAGATGAAAATTTCTTCGCCCGTGTTCATATCCCAAAAGTAATACTGAACTTCACGCTCGCTAATCATATCTGCCGTTCTGACCGTAGTGCTACAAGCCAAGACAACGACCGAACTGAAAACGAGCAAGGCGAAAACCAAGAGTTTTCTCATAAACTTCATTGTTTCTTCTCCTTATTTATATATATAAAATATACTTTATTATAGCACTCGAACTTTTTGCCGTCAAGTATAAAGTATAAAATAATGGAAAAAACACGCCCGAATTGAGCGTGCTTTTTCGCAGGGCTACCGTGAATAGCCCTAAAAGATATAAGGAAATTGAGTGAGGAAACAAACGCACGTTTTCTGCCCCATAAGCGAAAACGAACGGTTATTAACGTTTAGGCGTTTGCATAGGTGGGAACAATCATTCCGTATCCTTCCGTTTCTACGCGCTTATAGTTGCGCTTTGCATAGCGAAGGACGTCACTTTCCGTGTTAAGAATTGCAGCCTCTCCACACTTGATAGCAACCTGACAAAGAATTCTATTATTAAAAATGTTGCGCATTACAGTCCAGTAACTGATGCAACCTTCGGGTTGTTCGTCCGAAAGATATCCGACCTGTTCGCCTGAAACTAAAAACGCACCGATATTTCCACGGTTGTCCGCTTTGATTACAATAACTTCACCTACTTTTACTTGCTTTTTAAGGTCGATACATACAAACATTTTGTCGTCCTCCGTTCATTTTTTCTACATTATAGCATAAAAAAGTTGACAACGTCGTGTCACTATTATATAATATTTTTAGAAAATTTAAAATTTTTTTTAGGGAGATAAAAAATGAACAGTTCAGTTATGTTCGGTATTCTCATTACGGTACTTAGCCACAAGAAAATAACCAAGCGTCAACTTGCTGAAAAGTTTGAAGTGAGCGAGCGCACTATTATAAGATACATAGACGCTTTGTGCGCATCGGGCGTCCCTATCTATTCTATTCGTGGAAAGAACGGTGGCTACGCTATACCGTCGGAGTATCAATTCGACAAAACGTATTTTTCCGAAGGCGAACTTGCGCGCATACGCACTTGCCTTAATTCTATGACAAAATACGATGATAAGTTGACAAAATCCATTTTGGACAAGATTGATTATCTTAGCAAGCGCAAAAAGGACGAACAGTACTTATTAGGTACTGATTCGCTAATCATTGACGCTGGTCCGTGGAGCAATCCCACTCTTTATCGTGCAAAAATGGAAACTATTCAGCGCGCAATAGACAACGGCAAAAGTATTCGCATAAAATACGTTGACCGATATGAACTACACTCGCACCGACTTTTCGATCCGTATTATAGAGTTTTGAAGGAAGGAGTTTGGTACACTTTCGGTTGGTGTCATACCCGTAAGGATTTTAGATTGTTCAAACTTGCACGCATAGCGTCCATTATAGAAACGGATGAGCCGTTCGAAAGACGCGAGTGCAACGTGTACGAACATCTTGAAGGGCACTTTGACGACCTAGAAACGGTGGACGTTGAAATCGAATTCTCCTCTACTATTTTGGGCGATATTGAGGAATGGCTTGGCTTTGATGCAATTTTTGAACGTGGTTACAAATACGTTGCGCGCGCTACTCTTTACAGCGGTAGAATACTTATAAACAAATTGCTCAGTTTCGGTTCAAGTATAAAAGTTTTAGAACCTGCTTTTATTCGTGAAGAACTGCTAGTTGAATGCAAACGTATCCTTAGAAATGCAGGCATTGAATAAAAAAAATTACCACCCTAAAAGGGTGGTTTTTCTTTATCTAAATTTGTATTTATAAATCTTTTTATTTAGTAAAACACGGGGTACGTACCCCTTCGTTTCACCAAAAGGCACGTCTTGTCGGTTTTCGTTTAACCACTTAATAACGTTACCTTCGCCAGCATTATATGCACACAGGGCAAGTCGTTCATCGCCAAACTTTTTCAATAAGTATGACAAATAATACGTGCCTATTTTTATGTTATATTCAGCCGAGTACAAGTCGCCTGCGCTATACTCTATCCCTAGTTTTTGCGCGCACCACTTAGCTGTTGACGGCATAATTTGCATTAGTCCGATTGCGCCTTTTTTAGACGTTGCATAAACGTCAAAACTACTTTCGCAATTTATCACAGCACACACAAGTAGTGCGTCAACGTTATACTCGCTAGCGTATTTTTTAACTTCGTTTTCGTATTTAAGCGGAAAAAGATAACCAAAAAGACAAATTACAGCAACGGCAAAAATCAAGATACAACAGCAAATTATACGAAAAATTTTAATTTTCGTTCGCCCTTTGTTTTATTTCGTAATAAAGTAGTTCCACTTCTTTTTCTAGCTCCTGTTGCGTTCCATTATTATAGATGATTTTGTCAGCGCGCATATTACGCTCGTCATCACTCATTTGCGACGAGATAATTGCCTTTGCGACTTCTTCCGTAATACTATTATTACGTTCCATCACTCTCTTTATTCGCGTTTTTTCATCAGCGGAAACGGTAACAACGTAGTGGCATTGCTTTTCACTACCCGTCTCAAACAACAACGGCACAACTAAAATTATAATAGGAGCAGAACTATCTTTTATTTTGTTTTGAACGGCATTGAAAATAAGCGGATGAGTTATGGCATTAAGTTTTGCGCGCAAGTTTTCATCAGAAAACGTAGCCTCACGCATAATTTTCCTATCAAACTTACCATCAACAAATGCAAACGGAAACATCGTTTTGAGTAATTTTTCGCCCTGAGTACCAGGCGCAATCACTTCACGCGAGATTACGTCGGTATCCACGATTTCAAAACCCATTTGTTCAAGGCGCGTACTAACTGCACTCTTTCCACTAGCAATACCGCCTGTAAGACCTACAACGTACGGTTTCATTTCTCCTCCTAGCAATCAAGCCAACTTTTTCCACTCGCTACGTCAACCGTGAGCGGAATTTTTAGTTCAATAGCATTTTCCATACAATCTTTTAGTAATTTTTTAACTTCTTCCACTTCATCATTGCTCGTTTCAATAATCAATTCGTCGTGGATTTGCAAAATAAGTTTTGACTTCATATCTTTAAGTTTATTAAAAACGGACACCATTGCTAGTTTTATAACGTCCGCAGCGCTACCCTGCAACGGCATATTCATTGCAGCACGCTCGCCAAACTGCCTTGTCATAAAATTAGACGACGCAAGTTCGGGAATATAGCGCATCCTACCCAAAATCGTTTGCGTATAACCACACTCTTTTGCGCTTTCAATTACTTTTTCAAAATAAGGCTTTATCGCCGAAAAGCGCTCGAAATACACTTGCATATATCTTTTTGCCGTCGCTACCGAGCATTTCAAACTTTGCGACAAACCATAATCACTCATTCCGTAAATAATACCGAAATTGACCGTTTTTGCCTCACGGCGCATCTTTTCCGTCACTTCACTCATCGGCACGTTAAATACTTCAGATGCCGTGCGCGTGTGGATATCTGCACCACTACGGTACTGATCAATCATTTTTTCGTCGCCCGATAAATGCGCCAAAAGTCTAAGTTCAATTTGCGAATAATCGGCGGAAACGAGCGTATAACCTTCCCTTGCTACAAACAGTCCGCGCAAACGCTTTCCTTCTTCTTCGCGAACGGGAATATTTTGCAAATTCGGCTCGGAACTAGATAATCTTCCCGTGGACGTTAGCATTTGATTATACTCGGTATGAATCTCATCGCCTTCGAGTAATTTTTTAATTCCTTCAATATACGTACTATTTAGTTTTGTAATAAATCGGTACTTCGATACAAGTGGAACTATCTCGTGTTTGTCCGCAATCATATCCAAAATTTCAGCATTTGTCAAGTGTTTGCTACTCTTTTTGGGATAGGGAATTGCAAGGTCTTCGAACAACACTTCGGCAAGTTGCTTAGGAGAATTTACGTTAAATTTCTTACCTGCGAGATTATGAATTTTTTCTTCAGTTTGTCTCGCTTCTTGCGTAAACTCTTCACCCAGTTCATCAAGAAGTTGCACGTCCACTTTTACGCCACGCTTTTCCATTTCGTACAATACGTCTTCAAGTGGAAGTTCTACGTTGCTATAAAGCGAATACACATTCTTCTCATTTAACTGTTCAATCAATTTTTTATGCAAATCAAACAAACACGTCGCAACGTATCTTACGTCTCCGCCCGTGTTTTCAACAAGTTCTTTCGCACTTGCGCTGGCAATTCGCATATCCGCAAGGTATTGCATAAGGCGTACGTCGTCATAGCCGACAAAGGAAATCCCCTGTTTGTCGAGCGCACGCTTTACTTTTTTACCATCATACACAATCTTTTTAACGCTAGCGTCCTCAAACAACGGCACAAAACAACGAATAGCCGTCGTGTAATTCATACCGTCGTCAAGCAAAGTTTGCGCTATGCTTACAACGTATTCTGTATTACTATTTAGCGCAAAACATAAATCGTCTCCGTCAACAAAACAAATTTGTTTTGCTCCGTCTAATACTTTTTTTACTTCTTCAGGACTATTGAGTTTTATCTCCTGAGCGTCCTCACGCGCAGGAGGTAAAGTCTCGTCGCTCACTTCGACAAAAATGTCATCACGCTTTA
>JAZOUI010000188.1:0-5773 GCA_045658145.1 Pumilibacteraceae bacterium | reverse complement strand
ATACTTCCCATATTAACGGTCTTAACTCTAACAAGGTCTACTCTATCGGTGTACTTTTCGAAAATATCATCAAATACGCCTGCATAGTCAAGATCTTCAGGGAGCGTAATTCTTACTCTCTTTTCTCTATTGTCGGGCTTTTTCTCCCACATATGAAGTGCTTCGAAAAGCATCAAGATTGCACCGCATACAAGCGCAAAGCATACGCCGTAGCCGATATATCCCATACCGAAAGCAAGACCAGACGACATAGAGACGAAAATAATGCAAATTTCCTTTGCCGTGCCGGGCGCGGAACGGAAACGTACCAAACTAAACGCACCTGCGATTGCGATACCTGCGCCCAAATTACCGTTAACGATTGCAATAACGATTGCAACTGCCGCGGGCATAAGCGCCGATGCCGTCAAGAAACTTTTTGACGAACGTGTACGGAAGTAACACATCCACGAAAGCACAAAGCCCGTCAAAATAGCTGCACCAATACTTATAAAGAAAGTTAGCGGTGTCATAACGCCGTTAGCAAAAATAGTGTCAAACAATTTTCTTCTCCTCCTGCATAGATAAAATTAGTTCTCTTTTATGTGCCTCTCCCACTTTCGAGAAAGAGCGTTTGTACGATTTTTGTTCGTTAAGCAAATCCACAAGCCATCTTGGGAAACCTAACGATGATTTAATTTCCATCAAAACGTGACCGGGTTCAAGCAATAGCGTTCCGTCCAGTCCGTCGCTAAGCGACAGTCTAGTTGCGCGATATCTCGTATTTCTATCAAAAGTAATACGAAGGTCTATTTCTTTTTTCTTGAACGCGATACGATCGTAAAGAATTAGTATATATGGCTGTAATTTGCCATAATAGTTCTTAAAATAATCAATTTCTTTTGCTATCTGACCATCGCCAAACGAGTGCTTATTCTCAAAAAATGCGATGGATTCATCTTCTTTTGCGCTAATACGACGCTTGTAAACAACACCTTGACTTTTTCGTTTAAGTTCTACGTACACTTTGCTATCTTTAGTCGCAAGCCCATAACTTCTCACACGGATTTTCTCTTTGAACTTCGGCTTTTCAATAGACGTACGCACAAGTCGCGCATTGGGAGTGTCGTAATACAAACTCTGTATCGTCGTCTCCCCAAACTCGTCGGGGTCCATACGTTTTTCCACTTCTTGTAAAATGGCTTCGTACTGCTGGGGAGTAAGTATGTATTTATTCTCGTAGCGCTTAAAAACGTAACTTACCATATTTCTCCTTTCTGCTCATCATTCCTTATTTTGCCACGTAAACTTACGTATCATATTAAGTTAATTTATTATAACATACTTTTTAGCAAATTGCAATAGTTTGCGCAAATATTTTTTAACTTAATAATTATACGCACCTTTTATATATTCATAAAAAATGAACGGTAATGCAATTTTTGGGGGAGGACGCATTACCGTTCGTTAAGAAATGAGAGAATAGACTAATAATTATTTTTCCTTTCTGCCCTGTTTTAAGCCATTAAGGAAAGATTTTGCTTGTTTTTCTGCCTGCGCGATTGCGTTTTCCATAGTTGCTTTCAACTGGTCAAGGCTTTGTTGACAATCTACATAGGAATTTGGCACTAATTGAGCTTTACGTCAATTGAATTTATTTTTGCAAATTTTCCCAATATTTTTCTATCACGCCGTACTCATCAATTATGCTTGAAATAAACTCGTCATAATCGTTTTGCGATACCACGTCCCTATCCGTTTCATAATTTTGCTTGTTCTTTTCCTTCTTTAGTTCAAACTGTTCGTTCAGTATTTCACACGATTTTTGAACGTACTCTTCTTTGTTTTCAGGTAGCGTAGTCACAAACGAAAAATCCACACCTATTCCTTCTAAAACGTCACTAAGCAAGCCAATTTCATCAATAAAATAATCAATGTTAAATCCATTATAAATAGCATTGAGTTTGTCAACTTTTTCTTGCGAATAACGACGCGACAAAGTCGCAAGTTCGTCCATAGAATTTATGCTTTCGTTATACTTGTTTTCATAACTTCTAAGCATACTTTCCATTTCTTCCATAAGGGCTTTGAATTCGTCGTAATAACTGTTCACGTTACTGCTTTTTACCGTCCAGTAATCAAACATTAATAGTGGATTATACGGACTAGTCATTATCCAGTAATTTTGCAAAACGATCGCTACCGTATCACTTGATTTTTCACTTACGGCATCTATTGCCTTGTCTAAACTGTCATACAAAAATTCACTTACTTCGTTATCGTTTAACTTATCCTTAAAATGTGTTTTGAGTTGATTTTCATCCTTTCCGTCAATATCACGCTCAACTAACAACGTATCCATTTGCCCTATTGCATCGATTAAAGACGCCTCGCCAAGATTCCACTTTTGCTTAAAATTTTGCTCGCTCGTTTTCTCTTCCACTACCGCAAAAAACGCACCTTTTTGTCTAAAGTAGTCCTCAAGCGAACTTTTAATATCCGTTTCTCCTACGCTCGTAAGTTTTACCGCGCCCTGCGCTGATATATCCAAATAACCAAGTTGCGCGCAGTAGTCCACAAAAATTTTTGCGCCCTCACCTGCTTGCTTGCCCTTTATGCTCTCTATCACGTTGTCTCCCGACAATACGACGTCCGCATCTTCGTTAAGCGCAACAACGTCAGTAATTTTGTCATTTCCATCTACCGAGAACATCACTTTAGGATTAATTTCAAGCGAAAAAGCGTATGCTTGACTAGGCGACGAGGGCATTTGCTGATGCACAAGAGGGATAATAATACAGCAACACAAAATAACCACGACTGCACAGCAAGATATAGCCAAGTTCTTCGCCTTGCTTATCCAAGCAACAAAACCTTGTTTTTGCGCTTTTTCATTACTTGTTACAATAGGCACATTTTTTACTTTTTCATCTAGAGCAGGCAGAGCGTTACTAAGCTCGTCGTTCCAGCGTTTTTTTAAATTTTTCATTTGCTCATACCTCCTTTAATACTTTTTGCAGTTTCTCAATCGAGCGCTTATACTTCGACGTGACCGTGCCCGTCGGAAGAGATAAAATATGACCTATTTCACGATGCTTGTAACCCCACAAAGCGTGCAGAATCACGATTCTTTGTTCTTCTTCGCTTAAATGTTTTTCAATAGCGGTAATAACCTCGCCACTATCCACTTCGTCTGACTTTCCTATATGTTCAATCTCGTCAAGATAAATTTCCTGTTTTCTTTTTCTCAAAAAATCAAGCGCAGTATTTTTGGCGATTTGCAAAATCCAAGCACTTGCATTTGTCCCTCGTCGGTATCCGCAAACGCTCGTCTTTATTTTAAGATAGACGTTTTGCACAACGTCCTCGGCGTCTTGGCGAGAATGCAGGTACGACAAAACGAACGCGTAAACTCCACGCCCCGTACTTACATATAACTGCTCAAAAGCGTTATTGTCCCCGTCGGCTACCCGACAAAGAAGTTTGTCAACTTCCGCCTTTTTCATTTCTCTTAAGCGTCCTCCACATAATAAACGATTTCTAGTCGCATTTTGTTGCATAAAATTTATTTTTAGAATTCAAAAGGTCGTCTTAATAAATAAAACGACCTCTTTTGTCATAATTTGACGGATACGTATCCGCGTTTTTGTGAAATTTTGATTATTTTACTCGAAAAAATCTTTACTCGAAAGAAGGGGCAAAAGCTGGTCGGGTGAAGAAATAATATATTTAGCACCTTCTCTTTCAAGCAGTTCTTTATCTCTAAAGCCCCAGGTTACAGCAACGCACTCAAGCCCCGAATTTTTAGCCGTCAAAACGTCTACTTCGCTGTCGCCAACGTAAACGCTTTCCGCCTTTTGTACGCCTAACTTTTCAAGGGCAAGCCACACACCGTCGGGCGCAGGCTTTGTAGCAATTCCGTTACCTTCACCCACAGCAAAATCAATAAGTCCTTCAAACGTCTCGTTTTTGAGTTGTTGTACTGCCTCGTCATATTTATTAGAAACAATTGCGCTTTTGTATCCGTGCGCTTTAACTGCGCGCAGTAAATCAAGTATGCCGTCATACGGCGCAGTATTGTCGTTTTTATGCTCGTCGTAAATACTCTTGAACTGGGCAAGATATTTTTCAAAATTTTCGTCCTTTCCGTTAGGAAGTGCTCGCTCAACAAGTTTTGCAACTCCGTTACCCACAAAACTTCTTATTTCGTCGTAAGTGCGCGTTTTAAATCCGTTTTGCTCAAGCATAATATTAACGCTGATATGAAGGTCGTCAAGCGTATTAAGTAACGTTCCGTCAAGGTCAAAAACTATTGCTTTTATCTTGCTTTTATTCAAAACGGGCTGTGACGTGGTATTGCGTTTTTTATTTTTCACAATGTAACTTATTGTGATATACGCGAGAGCAACAAGAACGGCAACAGATGAAAAAGCAACAAGTATAGACAATACGCTACTCCAAATAAGCGTAGGACTACCAGCAAACTGAACAGTAAACGCGTCTGCGATCGAGCCAAGACCTATCATACTTATCGTACTGCCTATGTAGCAAAATCCATCCATCAGCCCTGCCATAAATCCCGACGGAATACTATCACGCATATAAAGGGGTGCCATTGAAGTAATTACGTTGTTTACGTTGAGCATAAACATAAACGCAAGCGCAAAACAAATCAGTACGATCAACCACAATCCGTAATATGTCGCAATCGTTCCGCCAAGTAAGCATATTGCCGTGAGCGTGTACCAAAGCCCCGAAAGAGTTACGAAGTTTGTAATTTTCTTTTGCAGTTTCACGTTAATGCCCTGACCGATAAAGCCGACAACGGGAAGAACGATAGTAGTAATTTGCGCGAAGTTGTCGCCAAAACCGAAACACTCCTTGAAAATAGTAGCGTTCCATCCACTCAAGCCATCTTTAATAAGGTTATTCAGCACCGCGAACACGGCAAGCATCGCTACCGTGATAAACACACCCGTAGTGATGGTCGTTTTGTTTTGGCTTTTGCTCGCTTGTACCACTTTTTCGTTTTCGTCTCTTTCGCGCGGTATAGCGAGTTTGTTATACGACAAGAACCACACTACCGCCATAATCGCCATACCTATACTTGCGAACAAAAAGATAACTCTGTACGCGCCCATCGTGGTGAAAAGCGCGCTAAGTCCGTACGCCAAAAAAGTTCCAAGCGCTACGGTCGAACTCATTATAAAAGTTGCTTGAGGCAAACGCGATTTATCCAAAGAGTTGGAAAGCGAGAAAATTATCGACGTCCACAAAAAGGATTGCGCTACTCCGTTAAGCATCCAAACTGCGTTCAAAATGCTAAAGTCGTTTGCAATAAAGGGAACAAAGTTACATGCGCCCGACACTATGAGTGCCAAAGGAATAACGATACGTTTATTGTATCGCTTGCACAAAAAACCGTTTACAACCTGTCCTATTCCGTACGCAAAGAAAAATAAAGTTTGTGGTGTACTTACAATACTCTTTTGCAATATCCCGTAATCGGAAATAATCGGATTTATATTTGCGTTATAACTATATCTTGCTACGTAAGCCAGCACGTAAACCGTCCAGCACAGCGCGATAAGTAAACTTTGTCGCTTGTTTTTTTCCATTTTTCTTCTCCTAGCCTTTTCGACCGTCATAGTATAGCACTTTAAGTAATAAAATGCAAGTTATTGCAGTCAAACATTTGAAAATGTTTGACTATCTTTTTAATAAGCGTTATAATTTCAATAAGTAACATAATAGGAGAAATAAAATGGAACTTAAAGGACTTACTATTAACTTT
>JAZOUI010000187.1:0-8744 GCA_045658145.1 Pumilibacteraceae bacterium | reverse complement strand
CGTTTCGTATTCGCCAAAAAAGTCCGTTAGCGCATCGTCGTCAACGTTACACGAAAGTGACGGAGTGAGAAGTTTTCTAGCGCTAACAACGTCTCCTTTTTTTATGAGTTCAAAAAAACGGCAGGGTACGTCTTGCTCCGTTTTGGGCGGAATACCTTGCGCTGTATATACGTAGTTGTAGCGTGGAGAAAGGAAAAGGAGATATTTATCCTCGGTTAGTTTTACGCATTTACATAGTTGCTCGTTTGAGCGTACGCTAGTTCCGCACAGTTTTACGGTGTAGGGTAGTAGCGCTGATGAAAGTGGCAAAACGGTGATATACGTTACGCCTTGTCTTGAAATAATTAGCGTTTTGGGACGTTCTAAAAATACTCCGTTTACAAAATATACGCTTTCAAAAGAAGTTTTGATAAAAAGATTTGTTTGCATATTACATTATATTTTTTATTTTTACAAGTATGCTAGGTATGAAAAAAATATATGTGGATAAAATTATTTTATCAAATTAAGGAGAATAAATAATGAATAACGACTGGAGTATCGAACAAACGAAAAAACTATTTTCGCTAGTGTATGATAATGCTCAAAACGGGGTGGGACTTACAAATGCCTTTTTGCAGATGTCAAAGGAAAGTGGAAAGTCGGTAAACAGCGTAAGAAATTATTATTACGCGCAACTGAAAATTTTTTTGATGTTACCTGATTTGCGTAAATCGCTAGGAATTAAAACCGTGAATATGCGTAGAGATAATTTCAAAATTTTTTCTGAGAGTGAAATAAACGATTTAGTCAAAAGTATTTTGGTGGGTAAAGCGCAAGGCAAAAGCATACGCGCCGTCATAAACGAAAAGGCGTGCTTTGATAAAAAACTAGCACTTCGTTATCAAAATAAATATCGTTCAATGGTGGCTACTCACGCCGATAAAGTGCAAAAAATTATGAACGCGTTGCGCGAAGAAGGTAAGGAATATTTTAATCCCTATACGGGTAAAATTATTTGTATTGATGCAAAGGAAGACAATCTATCGCGCCTTGCTGAGTATATAGAATCACTTGATTCGCATCAGGTTGTCGACGTGATGAAAATGTTGATAAATAGACAAAACGGCGCATAACGTTATGCGCCGTTTTATTATATTGCGAGTAAAAAAGTTACTTTTTAGGTCTGCCTGCATTGGGGTTTTTGGGGTATTGATCCCACAAATTATAACGCTCGGGATTAACGATTGCAGAAAACATTCTGTCCTTAGCAAAGGGGATATCTTTTTGAATAGACTTTACTAACGATTTCATATATTCGCGTTTTGTTTCGTGATCGGCAGGGCAGGGGCTTTTTGCTACGGGAAGTCCTTCGTTTTTAGCGTAAGCAGAAATATTTTTTTCTTGCGTATAAACGAGCGGACGAATAAGCGTTACACCGCTCCTGTCCATATAGCTTATGGGGGCAAAGGTGGAAAGCCTGCCTTCGTAAATAAACGAAAGGAGCATAGTTTCTAGGACGTCGTCAGCGTGATGACCGAGCGCTAGTTTATTGCAACCAAGTTTTCCAATAACGTCGTTAAGTGCGCCTCTACGCATTTTTGAACATAGCGAGCAAGGATTTTTTTCTTTTCTCACGTCGAAAATTACAGGACCGATATCGGTGTGTTCAATATGGTAAGGAACGTTTTCCTGCTCGCAAAATTTTTCTAGTGGAGCAAAATCCACGTTGCCTATTCCCATATCGATAGTAACTGCAAAAAGTTCGAATTTGTTTGGCGAGAATTTGCGAAATACGGATAAGGCTTTTAGTAAAACAAGCGAGTCCTTGCCACCCGATAGTCCTACGGCAATTTTGTCGCCGTCGTTTATCATGGAAAATTCTTCGCACGCTTTTCTCATAGTGCTTAAAATGTTTTGTAGTGTCATAAAAAATACCTTTTTTTAGTGGTTTACGTGTATATTATATCTCTACGAGATAAAATTTGCAAACGATTTGAGCGTCAGACGCGAAAAACAGTTGACTAAAATCATCAATTAGGGTATAATAAATCGGTAACATCGTTATGTAGGAGATTTAATACAATGAAAAGAACTTATCAACCCAAGAAAAGAAAGAGAGCAAAAGTACACGGATTCCGTCAAAGAATGAAGACCGCTAGCGGTAGAAGAGTGCTTTCCCGTCGTCGTGGTAAGGGCAGAGCTAACGTAGCAGTAAAGCCTCTTGGCGCTCACTAATTAACCGCTTACAGAGGTAGTTCGCTTAGCAAAAACGCCGATATAAATACCCCTGCTATGTCGGGGGTATTTTCTAGTTTTTGAGCAAGGAGAAGAAATGCTGTCCAAAAATTACAGACTTACCAAAAACGGTTCGTTTTCTTACCTTTACGCTCACGGCGTACGCGTCCCGGCAAAACTGATAAAACTCAATTACGTTTTGAGTAAAAGTGGAGTCAAAATCGGTTTTTCGGTGAATAACAAGATTGGTAAAGCCGTTGTGCGTAACAAAGTAAAGCGTCGTATGCGCGCTATTATGCAAAAATATGCCCACAGGATAAAACCCTGCCAAGCAGTTTTTATTGCGTCGGTAGGTGTTGACCAACTTTCGTACGCATCGCTTTGCAAGCAAATTCACAAATGTTTGGTAAAGGCGGAACTATTGGATGAAAAAGAAGAGTAGTTTACTTAAAAAGATATTCTCTTTTCGCTGGCTTGTGAAAGGGCCCGTGCTTTTTTATCGCAAATTTATTTCACCGCTTTTCCCACCCACTTGCATATATACGCCCACGTGTTCGGCTTATATGCTAGAAAGTATTGACAAATTCGGCCCGATTAAGGGCGCATATATGGGATTTAAAAGGTTGGCGCGTTGCGTGCCGTGGAAAAAGGGCGGATTCGACCCTGTTCCCGATAATCCCAAAGGAGATATGAAATGGCTTTTTTAAACTCGCTTATTAGTGCAAACACGGTTCAAGCGCCCACGGGTTTGTGGGAATGGCTTATTCTCACTGTGTTCGATTTTGTTGTTAATTACGGCTGGCGAGTAGTTTTGTTTACCGTATGTCTTAAACTTTTGCTTTCTCCGCTAGACATTTATCAGCGTTATAAGGCAAGAAAGAACGAGAAAATCATGCGTAGAATCAAACCGCAACTTGAAAAATTGCAAAAGCAGTATCCTGATAAGACGGAGTTCCAGAGAAAGCAAATGGAACTTCAAAAGAAAGAAGGATATTCAATGTTTTCTTCTTGCTTGCCGTCCATTTTAACGCTTGTAATTTTCATTACGCTCCTTGTTGGACTTAACAACATAAGCGCGTATATGAACTTTAAGGAGTACAAAGAACTTTACGACGTTTATAACGTTTCGGTACAAGAATACGCTACACTTTCTGATGCGGAAAAAGGTGGTATGAGCGAAACGGAGTATGCGCAAGATAAAGTTTACGACGCATATCACGAAAACAAGATTAGTTGGTTGTGGGTAGGTAACATTTGGAGTCCTGACGTTCCGTGGAAGAGTGAAGTAAACGACTACAATACGTTCAAGGCGAATATTGCCGACTATGGTACTAACGCTAACAAATCTGGTATGACCAGCGAAGAAGTTCAAGATATGCTGACGAAGTATAACACCGTTATGGGTAAACTTCTTTCGGCTGAGAACAATAAAGCGAACGGATATCTTGTTTTGCCTATCTTGTCCGTAATTTTGTCGGTAGCAACTCAATGGATTGCTATGCGTCAACAGAAAAAGAGCGGTCAAGTGGTAGAAGGAACTACGGGCGCAAGTTCGATGAAGATGATGATGTACATTATGCCCATCATGATCGGTATTTTCTCGCTTAGTTATACTGCGGCGTTTGCAATGTATCTTGTGTTCAACTATCTTGTTTCCTTGGTAATTACGCTTGGTGCGGCGCTTATTCTTACAATTATAGATAAGCACGAAGAAAAAGTAGCGAAGGAAACCGTACACAAATACGGCAGACCTGATCCTAACGATATTAACGAATAATCACAAGAGGTATTTTTTATGAAACAGGTGGAAACTACGGGCAAAAAAGTGGAAGACGCTATTGAAAACGGTCTCCGTGAATTAGGCGTTTCGCAATCCGAAGTTAATATTGAAATTCTTACTTTGCCCGGGCTTTTCCGTAGAGCGAAGGTAAGACTTACCGTCGTTGACGAAAACGGTAATCCCGTTGAAGAAAAGGTTGCGGAAGTTAAGAAAGAAGAGAAGATTGTAGTTAAGAAAGAAGAAAAACCCGTAATCAAAAAAGAAGAAAAGAAGTTCGAAAAACGCGAAGTTAAAGAAGTAAAGAAAGAACAAAAGCCTGAGAAGAAATTCGAAAAGAGCGAAATCAAGAAAGAGCAAAAGGTTGAAAACAAGGTAGAGAAGAAAGAAGTTCCTGCCGAGCAAACCAAAACCGAACAGCCTAGCGAAGTTAAGAAAATAGCAGAGCAGCAGGTTGAAATCGCTAGAAATTATCTTTCCAAACTTCTTTCGCTTATGAAGATTGACGCTACGCTTGAAATTGACACGACGCACGGCAGTATTGACGTTAATATTATCACGGAAGATACGGCTGTTATCGGTCATCGTGGCGAAGTTTTGGATGCGCTCCAAATCCTTACAAAGCGCGCTGCTGAAGAAGGAGAGGACAAGTTTGTTCGCGTAAACGTTGATAGCAAGAACTATCGTGTAAAGCGCGAAACTTCGCTTGTTGCGCTTGCTGAGAAAATGGCGGCTAAGTGTATTCGTACGGGTAGAAAAGTGGTGCTTGAACCTATGAGCAATACTCATCGTAAGGTTATTCACGCTACGCTTTCGTCCAACAACAAGGTTATTACCAAGTCCGAGGGTAGAGAGCCTAATCGTAGGGTAATTATTATTCCCAAGCGTTACGACAAGAAAAGAAACGACAACAACAATAACTAAAATAAAAAGTCCGGAAGAAATTTCGGACTTTAATTATAACTATGAAGAAAAAATATCTTGATTTTGTAATAATTTTATTAGTGGGAATAATCTGCTTTGCGCTGTCCTTTTTGATAGAACAAGCAGGTACGTGGTTGCGCGTTGTGGGCGTTATCATTATTCTATTGTCAATCGGTTTTATAATATTTAAGTCAAAGGAACAACCTATTGACCCGAAGAATAAGTATAAGAAAAAAGAGTCGCTTATGTCCGTGCCTGAGCGTGCGCTTTACTATCAATTGCTTGAAACGGTGGGAGCGGAGTTTGACGTATTTCCGCAACTTGCGCTCGTAACGCTTGTGGACAAGATTGACGCGTCGTATCGCAACGAATTATTTAGAGTAGTTGATTTCGCGTTGTTTGACAAGCGAAATAATCGCCCACTTTTGGTTATTGAACTTAACGACGCCAGTCACAATCGTGACGACAGAAAACTGCGTGATGAGAAAGTTAAATGTATTTTGCATCGAGCAGGACTTAAACTATTAACACTTACGCTTGACGATATAGGTGATAGGAATTTGCGCAAAAGAGTGCTATCGGCAATGCGCTAAATTTACGAATAACAACAAAATAAGGAGAAAATTATGAAAATCGGCAATTTCGTTTCTTTTCGCGACGTAAAACTTAACGACGGATTTTGGCAAAAAAGATACGATGTAAATAAAAACGTTTCTATTGCGAGCGTACGTGACAGGTTTGAGGAAACTGCACGTTTTGACGCTATGCGCTTTAACTATCTAAAAACGGGAAAAAAACCACACATATTCTACGATTCTGACGTTGCGAAGTGGGTGGAAGGCGTTGCTTATATTATGGAGCACGACCGTGAGAGTATGGCTGAAAACGAAAAACTTATTGACGAAATGATTGAGTGTATGGCTCGCTCGCAACGTGACGATGGATATTTGAATTCTCACCACCAACAAATCGAGCCTGAAAAAATATTCAAAGTACGTGGCAACCACGAACTTTACTGTTGTGGACATTTTATCGAGGCGGCTATTGCTTATCATCATGCGACGGGCAAGAGAAAACTTCTTGACATTATGGAAAAGTACGTTGACTGTATAATTCGCGCGTTCGTTACGGAAAAGACTGCGAGTTTCGCTACGCCCGGTCACGAAGAAATCGAACTTGCTTTGTACAAACTTTATCGCTATACGGGGCAAAAGAAGTATGCTGATTTAGCAAAGCATTTTCTTGTTCAGCGTGGCGTTGCAAAAGAGGATATGGCGCATTATTACGAATTCCAAGAGAGCGGAATTGACCAAGGCGACGTAGATATTTACAATCTTCGCAAGGCAAATGGACACACGGTTCGCGCGTTCTATTTTTACAGCGCGATTGCCGATTTGTTGCAAGAAGAGGGGGACGTACGCCTCAAAACTTCACTTGATAGCGTTTGGCGCGACGTAGTTGACAGTAAAATGTATATAACTGGTGGTACGGGTTCGACCTTCCGTTATGAAGGATTTACCGTTCCGTATGATCTTCCTAATCGTGGGGCATATAGCGAAAGTTGTTGCGCAATCGCCTTTATTATGTGGGCTATGCGTATGCGCGCAGTTGAGAAAAAAGCAGAATACGGTCACGTTATCGAGAGAATTATGTATAATAATCTTCTTTCGCCCACGTCGCTTGACGGAAAATCGTTTTTTTATGAAAATCCGCTTGAGATTGCAAAAGAGGAATACGATAGAGAAGTTTCTACCACTCCAGGATTTAGAGAAAGATTGCCTATTCGCCAAAGACTAGAAGTGTTTGGATGTTCGTGCTGTCCGCCTAATATTAACCGTTGGTTTGCTGAACTTGGCGAAATGATTTGTTTTGAAGAAGATTGCGCGTATATTGAACAGTACGTTTCTTCTACGAGCAAAACTAAATTTGGTGACGTTACTATTAGCGAAAATTATGGTGTTGGCGGCAAAGCGACAGTAACTTCCACTAATTACACGGCGGGCAAAATAGCGGTAAGAATTCCCGAATGGTGCACTACGTATACCGCCGTTTTGAACGGAAAGACCGTAATGAGCAGTAACGAAAACGGTTATGCGTATTTTGAAGTGGGTAATGATTTTACGCTTATGCTTGATTTTAATATCCAGCCCGTATTTGTTTGCGCTAACCCCAACGTTCGTGAAAACGTAGGTAGAGTTGCGCTTTGCTATGGCCCGATAGTATATTGCTTGGAAGGAGTGGATAACGGCGAAAGACTTAACCGTATCAGCGTGGACGTAAACGATTTGACGACGGTAAAGACGTATCCTGATTTCCATAATTTCAACAGTATTGAAATGCGTGGATATCGTGACAAGGATAGCGAAAAACTTTATTTTAGCGTAAAAGATAAGCAAGTTGAAGAAATCGTGCTTAAATTTATTCCTTATTATGCGTTTGCTAATCGTGGTGATAACGATATGCTTGTTTGGGTAAGACAGAAATAACGCTTGACAAATGCGTAAATAGGGTATAATATATAGGTATATTATTAAGGAGCAATTATTATGTTTTGTCCTAACTGTGGCCATAGCCATGATGATAACGATAAGTTTTGCGCATACTGTGGTACTAAATTTGACGAGCCTGTGCAAAAAAAAGACGATGGCAGAGTTTTTGAAGAAGTAGAGCCCAACGCTAATCATACTTTTAACCAAACGCGCCCAACGCCTAATCAGCAATATATTTACGTTAATAATCAGCCTTCCGAAAAGAACGGAATTGCTATTGCTGGATTTATATTGTCCTTTTTCGTGTCTATTTTGGGCTTGATTTTTGGAATTATGGGTCTTAACAAAGCAAACTCTTTGCCTAATAAAAACGGCAAAGGTATGGCAATTGCAGCGATCATCATTTCTTGTTCAATGATGGTGCTTAACGTACTACTTGAAATTTTCAATATGTTGTACACGTTGCCTACGCTTTCAATGTTGTTTTTATAAAATTACGTTTAATAAAAATCCCGTAAGTTTGTCTTACGGGATTTTTTTGATGTGATTATTCATTTTTTGGTGGCGTTTGTTTTCTCTTCATAATAACGAATAGAAGTATTAAGAAGAGCGCTAAAATTACTGCTACGACAAGTGCCGCAATAAAGATATTTATGTTAGGAATAAAAGAAGTAGTGCCGTCGGTGTTTACGAAAGTTTGCGCGTTTGCAAGCACCATTGATCCGATTGCAGGGCCGATAAGACCGGGGATAAGAACTTGACCAACTATGCGAAGTCCTTGGAACATGCCTGCTTTTCCTTCGGGTGTAAGATCGCGAATTACAGCGCCAAACACAGCCATACCTGCAAGGTATCCACTCATCATAAGTAGCGATCCGATAAAAACGAGCACGACGTTTGTGAACAAACAAAGCACTACGTACCCTGCCATTAGCATTATGAGAGCAGGCACAACTGCTTTTTGAAATCCGATTTTGTCATACAGTCTGCCGTAGAAGAAGGTCACTATGGATGCAATCACGATAGCAGGAGCCATAACTAAAACGTAGTCCGTCATTGCAAGTGACACTTCGTAATAGATTATGAGATAGGGCATAAAGATTTGAATAGAAATTCCGAAAAGAGCAAAGGCGATTAAGCACAAATAAAGTAGTGCGTTTTGCTTGATAACCGACGGACGAAAACCGTAGATGATGTTTGAAAAATATTTGCCGTTTTCTTCACGTTTTACCGCGCTGTCTTCAATTATGAAAATGCCTACGATACCTACCATAAGCACGACTGCGCCGATTATGATATAGATAGTAGTCCAACTGTTAGCGAGCGAAAGGTCAAAG
>JAZOUI010000186.1:0-3673 GCA_045658145.1 Pumilibacteraceae bacterium | reverse complement strand
CGAATATGGTCTTCGATAACGATAAGCGCAACGGGTTTAGCAACAGGCAATCTGTCGCCCGAGATTTCAAGGGGCGAATACGCGAGCATAATCACGCGATAACCGCTTTTAGCCTTTTCGTTGATAATTTCGTTTACTTTGATTCCAGCGTCCTTAACGACGAATTCAGGCGCGCCTAGTATGTACGTACCTTCACCTTCGAAAGTAACTGCCGAAAGTTTCTTTTGCGACGAGAAAGGAACAACCGTCTTGGGAATAAAGTCTTTTTTGTATCCGAACTTGTCCGCGAGCGCAAGCGCCGTTTGGTTATTATCGCCCGTTGCTGTAAGCATTGTTCCGATAACGTCGCCAATAGGCTTAACGCCGTTTTTAAGGTCGATTACTTCCTGCACGCGCATTGTTCCGTCAGTAAGCGTACCCGTTTTATCCAAGCAAAGCACGTTTACTCTCGCAAGCATTTCAATACAGTAAAGGTCTTGAACGAGCGTACGCTTTTTAGCAAGGCTGATTACGCCTTTTGCCAAGGCTACGGAAGTAAGCAAAAACATTCCCGACGGTATCATACCGATAACAGCGCCACCTACTTTTTCAACCGTTTTTTGCCACTCCGTCCAAGTGCTTACACCGCCCTGATGCGCCAAAATAAGCATAAGCGCGGCAACGGGAATAATGATAAGCGAAACCATTTTGATAATAAACGAAACGGAGTCACGAATTTCGCTTTTGGGTTTTTTATAACGCTTTGCGTAACTAGAAAGTTTTTCTACGTAGTTAGCGGCGCCCACTTTATCAACGCGCGCATAGCAGTTGCCACCAGACACGAAACTGCCCGAATACAAAACGTCGCCTGCCTTTTTCTTTACAGGAACGCTTTCGCCCGTAAGGAGCGCCTCGTTAAGTTCTGCCTCGCCACGCACCACGATACTGTCCGCGCAAATTTGCTTGCCCATTTCAACGTAGATAATGTCGTCAAGCACAACTTCACTAACGGGAATAGTTTCTCTGACGCCGTCACGAACGACAATCGCCGTAGGCGCGGTAACTAGTTTGAGTTTGTCCACCGTGATTTTCGAGCGAATTTCCTGGATTATACCGATAAGAATATTCGCCGAAACGATTACCATAAAGAATAATTTTTCAAAGCCCGATCCGAAAATGATGAGCGCGATCGCTACGGCAAACGTCAACATATTAAAGAACGTAAAAATGTTGGAAAAGAATATGCTGAAATAAGATTTACCGCTCTTATTCGTGTTGAGATTGAAAAGTCCGTCCTTAAAGCGTTTGTTAACTTGTTCGCCAGTCAAGCCCATTTCTACCGCAGGATAATAACGCTCTGCTTTTTCCAGGCTAGATCCGTCCATTGTGCGCAAAAGCTTTGTCGTTGATTTCGTGCGAGTAAGTCTGTCGTGCGACAAAAGTCCACCGTCGATAGTTTTTGTATGCTGTCCGCTATCCAAAGTACTTTCTTCGCCTTCGAAAACGGATTTATCGATCGCTTTTCCGACTTGCGCTTTTAGTTTTTCATCCACCGCCGAAACGGTTGATTTCTTGGGTTGTTTGGGTTTTGTCATAATATTTTACCTTCTTTTTCTACCGAATATAAGAATAAAGAATCTCAAAAATTCCATATAAAGCCAAATAAGCGTTACGACTAGTCCGTAAGCCGCGTTCCACTCGTACTTCTTGTGCATGCCCGTGTCCACAACTCTCGCCACGTTGTCAAGGTCAACAAGTAAAAATCCAGTAGCGAGAAGTATCATTACGAGTGAGCAAACTATAGGCAAAAATCCATTGCCGTAAAACAGCGCCCACAGTCCCGGGAAAATTAGTCCGAGAATTAGCCCTACAAGTTGTGTCAAAAGCACGGAAATTGATGCCACGAATAAGAAGTTTCTCAGTCCGTTGCCCACTTTTACTACGCCCGTCGCGTACAAAGCAAGCATTACTCCGAACGTGATAAGCGTCGAGAAAAGCGCTGCCGTTACCGCTCCGCCATACCCTACCGCATTAGCAAGCGCCGACACAAAGCCCACTAGCGCGCCTTCGCAAACGGCGTATAACGTACCCGTTACTTTTACCGTATTAGGGAAAAAGGACGCTAGAATCGCAAATACGAGCGCGAGGATTGATGCAACGGCAAGTAGTCCACCCACAAGCACGGATCCTGCCGTAAACGTTAAGTATGCGGTGATGACGGCGGACACAAACGTTGCGCCTAACATAAAAAAGCCTTTTAGTGCGACGCCAAGGTAACTAGCGGTTTTTTCGCTACCTACCACCATATCTTCGCCGTGGCAATAGTTTTGTAGATTTCTGATTGAAGGATTAGTTGTTCGCATTTTTTCTCCTTTTTGGTAAACGCGTGGTAGCGTTTGCCCTTATAATAACCATATCCTATCTCACTATATATTATAACCGACTCAAAAAAAATATGCAACCAAATAAGCCTAATTACTCCCTGTTCTAATCCAATTTTAACACCCAAAGGGTGTTTTTTGTTTGGACCATATGTTTAAAGAAAAATATGCTTTATTTTTATACCACGTTGTTTTGGTTATATTAGCGTTTTTGCCAAAGGGTGTTTTTTGTTTGGACCTTTGCGTTTAGAACAAATACACTTTATTTTTATACCACATTGTTTTGATTGCACTAGTGTTTTTGCCGAAGGGTGTTTCGTAGGCTTAGAATAGGGTGTATGGGTTGTAGACCTATGCTAACGCCTTTGACCGAGCGGTAACGGGCGATTCGTGAATCGCCCCTACGGGAAAACGTTACGAAGCAATCTTGCTACAATAAGTTTCAACACAAAAAAAACACTCGCTCGGGATTACCCAAACGAGTGTTTTTTATTATTAAGTTAGCGTTTTAATTAAACGTAAATAACTTAAACGATTAAACAGTAATACCAACTACTCCGTCAACGTAGATAACCGATCCGTCAGCGTTAGGAATAATAGCAGCGCCAGTTCCAGCATTATATCCTTCAATAACCTGGATATAGAACTGAGCAATACCATCGCTGAAGGTAAGTCCGTCAAAATCGCTCTGAAGAACGGTTACTTCGTTCCAGCCTTCTGCCAAATCCCACATCTTTTCGGTGATCTTTCTACCCGAATAAGTAGTACCGGTTGCACCACCAGTAGACACGTCGAAACGAATCTTCATTGCCTTGGGAGAATAAATCCAAAGTTTGATTGCGTTTACGCTGGTATCGGTAAGCTTTCTGTAACCCCAGCAGGTCGTACCGCCGTGGCTCCAACCGAAATCGTTGTTGTTAAGCGTAATCTTAAGCGCTTTCGTACCGTCTTTTACGTAAGTCGTATCAGTCGTGTATTCGCTGTTAAGGAACGTGTTAGGATTCATGGTCTCGTAGGAAACAATGGTGTTAGCAGGCTCAGCAGGGATAACGGGAGCTGCGATTTCTTTCTTTACGAAAACAGGAAGTCCGTCTTCGTCGGTGGTCCAAATGTTTTTGTCCCACGTAGCGAATTCAGCCTGCCAATCAGTTGCTGCCTTCATTGCTGCTCTGTCTGCGTAAGCTGCGCCTACGTCAGGAGTGCCACCAACGTTTGCAGTCTGACCGCTCCAAATGGAGGTAGTACCAACTACGTATACGCCTTCGAGCATACCGTAGTCAAGGTGATATTCGTTGATTACGTAAGAAGTAGCG
>JAZOUI010000185.1:0-2692 GCA_045658145.1 Pumilibacteraceae bacterium | reverse complement strand
ATTCATTTACGACCTTGGTGGTGGTAGGTTCGATATCTCCATTTTGGAAATCGGCGACGGCGTGTTCGAAGTACTTGCAACTGCAGGTAACAACCGTCTTGGTGGCGACGACTTTGACCAAAAGATTATGGACTATCTCGTAGATAGTTTCAAGAAAGAACACGGTATCGACCTTAGTGGCGACCGTATGGCAATGCAAAGACTTAAAGAGGCTGCTGAAAAGGCGAAGATCGAACTTTCTACGCTTAACAACACCAAAATCAGCCTTCCTTTCATTTCGATGGGCGCAAGTGGCCCCGTTCATATGGATTATGATATTAGCCGTGCTAAGTTCGAAACGCTTATTGCCGACCTTATTCAGCAAACCGTTGAACTTACCAAGCGTGCTATGAACGATGCAGGCTTTGGCGCTGACCAAATTGACAAGGTAATTCTTGTAGGTGGATCTACCCGTGTTCCTAGCGTAGTAGATGCAGTTAGAAAAGTTACGGGAAAAGAGCCTTTCAAGGGAATTAACCCCGACGAATGCGTTGCAATCGGTGCAGCAATTCAAGGTGGTGTACTTGGTGGAGAAGTAAAAGATGTTCTTCTTTTGGACGTAACGCCCCTTTCGCTTGGTATTGAAACGATGGGCGGAGTATGCACTCGTCTTATCGAGAGAAATACGACTATTCCTACCAAAAAATCGCAAATTTTCTCTACCGCGGCAGATAATCAGCCTGCAGTAGATATCCACGTACTTCAGGGCGAACGTCCTATGGCAGCGGGCAACAAAACGCTTGCACGCTTTGAACTCGGCGGAATTGCTCCTGCACCCCGTGGAATTCCTCAAATCGAAGTTACCTTTGATATCGACGCAAACGGTATCGTTCACGTATCGGCAAAGGATAAGGGAACGGGTAAGGAACAAAGCGTAACCATTACCGCATCTTCTAATCTTTCCGAAGAAGATATCCAAAGAGCAATCGACGAGGCTGAAAAGTTCGCTGAAGAAGATAATAAGAGAAAGGAAAGCGTTGACGCTAAGAATAATCTTGACGCGCTTGTATTCCAAATTGAAAAAGTTCTTTCTGAGAGCGGTGACAAACTTGACGCAGACGACAAGGCTAAACTTGAATCGGCTGTAAACAAAGCAAAAGAAACGCTTAAGGGCGACGACGTTGACGCTTATAAGAAAGAGGCAGAAGAACTTCAAAAGGTTTCTAACGAAGTTTTCACCAAGATGTATCAGGCTGCAGCCGCTAACGGAAATCCTAACGGTGGCGATGATAACAATGGCGACAACGTAGTGGACGCTGAAGAAATCTAATAATCCATTATCGGAGAAAAAATGGCAAAATCATTTTATGACATACTCGGAGTAAGTAAGGACGCGTCGGCGGATGAGATAAAGTCTGCATACCGTAAACTGGCGCGTCAATACCATCCCGACCTGCATCCCGGCGACGAGGAGGCGGCAAATAAATTTAAGGAATTAAGCGAGGCTTACGAAACGCTTTCCGATCCTCAAAAACGCGAGGCTTACGATAATCCTAATCCTTTTGGTGGTGGAACTTTTAGTGGCTTTGAAGGTTTTAGTGGATTCGGTGGTGGCGGTGGTGGCTCAATCTTCGACAGCATTTTCGATATGTTCGGTGGTGGCGGTGGAAGAAGTTCGTCCGCACGCCGTGAAAGCGTAGGCGAAGATATCACGCTTGACCTCAAACTTACTTTTGAAGAGGCTGCGTTTGGCGTACAAAAGGAAGTGTCTTTTACTCGTGACGAGCCTTGCGCGACCTGTAATGGTACGGGCGCAAAAGACGGCTCGAAGTTCAAGACCTGTGGAACGTGTGGTGGCACAGGCAGGGTGAAGTACGCTCAAGAAACGCCTTTTGGTAGAATTGTGAGCGAACGCGTTTGCTCGACTTGTCGCGGAAAAGGTAAGATTATCGAAGAAAATTGCCCCGACTGTAACGGAAAAGGTATCAATCGTCGTACCGTAAAACTCAAAGTCAATATTCCTGCCGGCGTTGAAACGGGACAGGTTATGACTGTGCGTGGCGAGGGCGAAAAAGCGTCTAACGGTAGAGCAGGTAATCTTCAACTTGTTATCGAGGTTACTAACCATCCTATCTTTAAGCGCGTGGGCGCAGACCTTTACGTTGACCTTCCCGTAACCTTTATTCAGGCTACGCTTGGCGAAAAGGTAGCAATTCCTACTTTGAAAGGAACCGAACTTCAATTCTCGCTTAGTGAAGGAATTGTAAGCGGTACGGTACTTAAACTAAAAGGTCACGGTATTACCACAAAGCGTGGTACGGGCGATATGTATGTAACCGTACTCGTTGACCTTCCTAAAAAACTCAGCAAAGACCAAAAAGCAAAACTCAAAGAACTTGCCGAAATGCTTAAAACCGATCAGTACGACAAGATCAAAGAGTTCAACAAAAAGAATAAATAACGCCTAAAGTTATCTTTTTATTGAAAAATATGTAAATTAATTAAAAAACTCGACTTTTTCAAGTCGAGTTTTCTTGTCTACGCAAAAAAGATTGCATTAAAGTTGATTTTAGTTTATAATAAACTCACCGATAAATAAGAATTTGTCTAACTAATACTTTGTAGGGAGGACTAGGGATGGAAAAGAAGAATATATCCTTTTATGGCTATAATGATGGAAAGGCTATAACAATCTATAGTTGCATCATTTTGT
>JAZOUI010000184.1:0-2038 GCA_045658145.1 Pumilibacteraceae bacterium | reverse complement strand
CATACACGTATCATTAAAAAATAATAGCAACATTATACTACCACCCCCATACGTTTGTCAATACTTTTCCACAAAAAAATTAAAATTTTATCATATTTTTTTCAAAATTTCCATATTTTGTATCAAAAATATATAATTTATGGCAATTTATTTATTTGTTTGTGCGCGTGTGTCAATTTTTGATACACTTTACAGGCAGGTTTTATCACAAAATTGGCAAAGGTTTGGTAGGGTTTTGGCGCTGTTTTGAGGGGGACGTACGTGCAAAACTTTGACTTTTCCACAAAAAAAAGACCGTTCGCAAAGAACAGTCTTTTGTATAGTTGCACAACATTATTTTTTGTTAGTCGTCGGTGCTTACTTGCTTTTCCGTAGATGACAAAACGGGCTCGGCAAAGCGCGTGTGGCGATTGATTAGCAAACCGTTTATTACAAGTTCGAACGAGCATCCTAAAAACGCGGACGCTTTTTCGCTAAGGAGCATTCGCGACATATAAATTTGCAGATACTCGATAGGCGCGGACGTTTCGTCCATTGTGATCGCTAGGCGGATTACTCGCTTTTCTTGATCGATCACTAGCGTGTTTTTCTTGATCGACATATTTACTCGGTCGTGGATATCTTCGGGATTGTATTTGTGATAATGCACTCTGCTACGGTGCGCGTCGCTTTTGTCGGCGATTATTAGCGCCGCGGACACGGGGCTTACAGGTATGCCCGTTTCTTCTTCGTGATTTCCGATTGCGCTTACTATCGTGCAAATTTCGCTCATCTCTACTTGCTTTTTGTTAAGCAGTTCGAACGCGAGCGTTGCGCCCGTTATGCCGTGGTGCTTGCGGTTTACAGCGTTACCGATATCGTGTATCCAACCCGTGATTGCGCCTAGTTCAACCGTCCTTTCATCATAGCCAAGTTCGCGCAAAATATTAGCCGTCGTCGTGCTTACGTATCCGACGTGGCGTAGTCCGTGCTCGGTATATCCAATAGTTTTCAAACACTCGTTCGCACTCTCGATCAGCGTGCGAAAATCGTTGTCTTCCTTTATGGTTTTTAGTGTGATTTTTTGCATAATTTCATCTCCTTTTTGGTGGAGTTTTTATGAGTTTTTGCAAAAACGGGGCATAACGTACCCCGTCGTTTTGCATTTTCGTTACTTTAGATGCTTAATTGCCTTATAGAATTCGTCATCCGAAAAATCACGATAATTGTCGTCAACAACTCCACCCATTTGCTCGATCGCGTTACGAATTTCGATAAACTCAAGGTAGTTGCATACGTCAAGCGCCGGATACAAAAACTCGGCTGCGCGCTCGTCGCCATACTTGCCGATAAGACCTGCCGCGTAGGGCACGTTACTGCCCGAAAGGAACAAATCGCGCAAAAGGTTATAAGTGCGTTCGTCCTTGTCCGTCTCTACCAAAATTTCGGCAATCATTTCTTTTAAATTTTCGCTCGCGCCGTCGATAAGCGGGAAAATATTATCCCTTACAAGCGAGGCGTACTGCTTTAAAATCTCTGCCGATTTTTCGCGGATTGCCTCGTCCATATTTTCGTCCGCAAGCATTTTTACGTACGTTTCGAAGGGGTGTTGCGCGTTCATTTCTTCGATAAGATCCATCGCAGAAACGGTCACTTCTACGCTATCGTTCTTCTTGATAAGGTCGATAAGGTAGGGCACACATTCGGGCATATCCATCATTCTGTCCAGAAGGAGCGAACTGTCGTTGCCTTCGCTAAACGCGTCGATAAGCACTTTTACGTCCGTTATCGCAAGCAAATACTGCTCGGGCGATTGTCCGCCAAGTTCCTTGCAGGGCGTGGTCGCCCACTCTTCGTACACTTCGGGCAAGTTGTTTTCCGCGTCTTCGGGCGTGATTTTATCCTTATTTTTTGCGTACCAGTTTCTAAAATATTCTTCAAAAAGTTTATCAAAATCTACCATTTTATTTTCCTTCTTATTAGTCGTTATCGTTGTTTTCGGGATTTTGCTCGCCATTAGCCTGGTCAAAACTAGGCTCGTCAATGTCCACCAAGCCTT
>JAZOUI010000183.1:0-2096 GCA_045658145.1 Pumilibacteraceae bacterium | reverse complement strand
GATGCTGTAATGATAGGCGTGTGAACGTACACAAACCCACGGCTGTGGAAGAAATTATGAATTGCATAAGCAACTTCACTTCTTACTCTGAACACCGCCGAGAAAAGATTAGTTCTAGGACGGAGATATGCCTGCTCACGCAAAAATTCTACCGTGTGGCGCTTGGGCTGGAGCGGATACTCGGGCGTAGAAGTTCCTTCTACTTCAATAGCCGTTGCCTTTAACTCAAAGGGCTGTTTAGCACCCGGAGTAAGCACGATTACGCCCGTTACAACAAGCGCTGCACCTACGTTTTGAGATGCAATTTCATCATAGTTATTTATTTTTTCGCGCTCAAACACAACTTGAAGGTTGGAAAAATACGAGCCGTCGTTAAGGTCGATAAATCCAAACGCTTTACTGTCACGAATATTGCGAATCCATCCACCAACAGTAACCGTTTTTCCGTCAAAAGCGGAAGGGTTTTCATAAATGTTTCTAACGTATTCTCTAATCATTATCTTTTCTCCGAAAATAGTTTACCGTATGATTATATCATACGAATTGATTTTAATCAATCGAATATTAGCGTTTTTACACCATTTTTTACTTTTTTACACGCCTATAACCTTATTTATCATATCTTGCAAAGTGCGATAACTGCTCGCTAAATGCTCGTAGTCGCGATAACAGTAGTTGTAAACTTCTAGAAGTATCGTTACAAGGGGCGTGCGCGCGTTAAGTTCACGGAACAATTTTGCAAAATTAAACTTGCCTTCTGGTGGTAACGTGGGTTTGTTTTTAGCGTCCATATCACAAACGTGCACGGTAACTAACCTGTCTTCCATCACGTCCAAAAATTTGTATACGTCCACTCCGCTGTAAATGGCTTGCTTTACGTCAAGCGTACCTTTTAAGCGCGGACATTGTTCTTTAATCGCCTTGAAAAATTCAGGCGTGTCACAGTATGCCCAGTTGACGTTTTCATAAGCAATGCTTACACCACAACTTTCCGCCAAGTCGCAAAGCTGATTAAGTCTTTTGGTAAAATCGGACATATTAACGTTAACCGCTCTGCCACGCTTTGCAAACGGTCCGTGGAAAGTAACGTATTTCGCGCCAAGCATAAACGCTGAAATACATACTTTTTTGAAAATTCTTTCCGCGTCGTCACGAATACGGCTGTACGAACTGAAAAGTTCGGGTTCAAAACAAGTGCCGTGCGCGTGAACGGAATGTACCTTCATCTGCTCTTTTCTTCTCACCAACTCTTCTACAAATGGTTTTTCATACTCCGAAAAAGTATTAAGGAACACTTCGGTAGTATCTACTCCCATATTTTTAAGCACGTCAAAAGTGTCTTCAACGTGTTCTTTGCCATAAAAACAGGCTGTCGATACGCCTAACTTCATTAGTTCTCCTTAAATTTCTTCGTCGTTATGGTTTTTGTATCCTTCGCCATAAATTTCTTTTGCACTAGTTACGATAGTAAACGCTCTGTCGTCTTCTTCCGCTACCACGTCGCGAAGTCTGGGATAATATATGTTTTTAACTGCACAAAGCAAAACTTTTTTATCTTCGCTAGAATATGCTCCCTTTGCATCCATAAAAGTTGCGCCAAGGTCAAGTTCGGTAAGTACTCTGTCCTTAATTTTTTCCGCTTTAGTCGGTTCGGAGATTATATAAACGAGTTTTGCCGAGTTGCCACCGTAAAGCACGCTATCAAAGGTAAAGGTAAACACTACAATAGATACTACTGCGTAAAAAAGCGTTTCTATCATTCCAGTTACAGGCGTAGTCCAGTCGTGCATTCCAAGTACCGAAACTATAACGATAATTAAGTCGCTCATCATTGAAATTCTACCCATTTTAAGGTATCTGAATTTCGTCCTAAGCCACTTAACGATAACGTCAGTTCCACCTGTCGAGCCACCTAAACGGAAGATAATACCTACGCCGATACCAAACAATACCGCTCCGAACGTTGCGGATATTAGCATATTATTCGTAACGGGCATAAAATTAAGAGAAGTCGCAATCGCCTGAAACAGCGTCATCAAAAGCGACGATACGACCGTTGCATACACAGTCGAAACAAGAAATTTTTTGCCAAATAT
>JAZOUI010000182.1:0-9101 GCA_045658145.1 Pumilibacteraceae bacterium | reverse complement strand
TGAGTAGATTTCTTGTCTTCCTAAGACCGCTTGGCCTCCGACTTCTTTCGACCATTACTCTTCCTGCATCTCTTAAAACTATGGGTACTTACGGAGCAAACGGCGAACTTGATTCCGTTCACGTATTCGACGGCTGTATCAACCTTACTGCCATCAACGTAGAAAACGGCAACACCGCTTTCGCATCGGCAGACGGTATCCTTTATGCAAAAGATAGCAACGGTAACGCAACTATGCTTGTTCTCTGCCCTGCAAAGAACACCCAGTCCACCGTTACCATCCCTGCAACCGTAACCGAAATCTTCGACAGCGCGTTTAAGGGCAACAGCACCGTTGAAATTATTAACTTCGCTGCTGAAACTCTTGACAAAGACTTTGCTCTCGGCCGTTACGCGTTCGCTGAAATGAGCGCACTTCAAACGGTTAATATGCCCGAAGGTATGGAAGTTATCGGTATCGGAACGTTTATGGATTCGTCCATTGTATCTTTCGTAGTTCCCAACTCCGTAAACTCGCTTGGTTACAACTCGTTCAAGAACACCTATGCTCTTGAATCTCTTACCTTCAAATCGGATAGAACGACGGGTATCGCACTTATGGACGGCGGACAAATCCCGCCCGACTGGTGGCCCGAAGGCGATCCCTACGGCGGTGGAACACCTGGCTCGCCCGACGAAACCAACGGCGTATTTATCGGCTCGGCTCTTACTGAAATCGACCTTCCCGAAGGCTCTACTATCGGTATGTATGCTTTCGGTTGGTCCAACATTGAAAACTTCGTTGTTCCCGAAGGAACTGAAACCATTAGAGAATCTGCATTTGCTGGTGCAAGAATCAAATATATTTCTCTTCCTTCTACTCTTACGACAATTGATAACTATGCTTTCTACGATTGTACTCAACTTCGTGCACTTGACCTTCCCGATAAGTGTACTTATATCGGTAGTCAAGCATTTAGCGGATGTCGTAACATTCAGGAACTTGACCTTGGTAAAGTAGTAACTATTAGCGACACGGCGTTTGACGGTCTTGACAACTTTATGGGCGAACTTATTATCCCTAATACCGTTGAATATATCGGTAACGGCGCGTTCATGCAAGGTGGCTACACCAAAGTTACGTTCGAAGATGATGACGAAACTTCTACTCGTGAACGTCTTACGCTTGATACTGGTTTCTTCGGTATCTTCGTATACTGTATGATGCTTGAAGAAGTTGTTCTTCCTAATATGAACACAGGCTACGTAAAGATCAATCAAGACCCCGATTATCCCTCTGCTGTATTCCAGATGTGCTGGAGCCTTACAACCGTAACGCTTGGTTCTGGTATCACCACTATGACGGGCTTGTTTGCTGAATGTGATATGCTTACCACGTTCAACAACCTTGAAACCAACCCCAGTTTCCTTTACGAGAACGGAATTATCTATAATAAGTCCAAGACGGAAATTATTATGGCAATCGGTTCTGCTTTCACCGAAACTGACTACGTTATCCCCGACGGAATCCAGATCATCCACGCAAGTGCGTTTGAGAATATCGACACCCTTAAGAGTGTATATATTCCCAAGTCCGTTAAGGAAATCGCTGCACGTGCTTTCTACGGATGTAGCAACCTTGAAACTATTACCTTCGATCCCAACTACGATCAAGACATCAAGTTTGGTGACGAATGTTTCAGAGCAGACTACGACACGTCGACCGGCAGTATGCAGTACACTTCCAAACTTACTTCGATTAACCTTCCCAAGACCGTAACCAAACTTTCGCGTTATATGTTCGACGGAACGGCAATCGCTAAGATTGACAAGGATACTCTTCCCGGCGTTGTGGAATTTGGCGACAACTGTTTCTCGGATTGCTGGAATCTTACGTCCGTTGACCTTTCCTTCAACACCGAACTTCGTTTCCCCTATAATGAAAACTTCGATCCTAACGTTGTAGTTATGGGTGGTTCGAGCCCCTTCTCTTACTGCGATAACCTTACCGAAGTAAAACTCCCCGAAGGACTTAACTGTATCCCTGCTTACGCTTTCCAAAACTGCACGAGCCTTGCTGAAATCGATATTCCCGATAGCGTTGACGAAATCGCTTACGGTGCTTTCTGCAATACTGCTCTTACCAAAATCGTTCTTCCCGACGCGTTGAGATACATTGGCGCTGCAGGTGACGGTGTAAGTTACACGCAAGGTGCTTTCTCTAACTGTCCTTTCCTTGAAGAAGTAGTTATCGGACCTAACATCTATATGATTGGTAGTTGGGATTCTGGATACGCTTTCGCTAACAACCCCTCGCTTAGAAAAGTAACCCTTATGGGTAACCCCGAGATGGTTCAGCCCGGCGTATTCCTTAACTGTCCTAACCTTACCGAATTCATTATTACCGAAGACAGCGGTCTTGTAACCGTTCCTGCTTACTTCTTCGAAAATATGCAAATTACTTCTCTTAACCTTCCTGAAACCGTAACGACTATCGGCGAAGGCGCGTTCAAGGGCTGTACTCTTCTTACCGATATCACTATTCCTGAATCGGTAACGAATATCGGTGCTTATGCATTTATGAACTGCGCAATTGAAGGCGAAGTTTATATCCCCGGTACGGTTATGACTATCGGCGAAGGCGCATTTGCAGGCGCAACGAATATTACCGACTTTGTAGTTGATATGGACAACCCCTTGTACATCTCTGAGGAATACGGCATTATCTACGACCTTGCTAACGCTATCGTAGCATACCCTGCTGGTAACGCAAGAGAAACGTTCACCGTAAAAGAAGGCGTTAAGGATATTAGATCGTACGCTTTCGCAGGCGCTACTCTTACTCAACTTAACATCCCCGAACACGTTATGACTATCGGTGCTTACGCTTTCCAAGGCTGGAAACAAACTCAAGCGGTTGTGTTCGAAGTTTCGATGGCTGACAGCGTTCACTACGGCCCGGCTTGGAGACTTGGTACGAAAGTGCTTAAGAAGTACTCGAACGGCGCTGAAGTTGAACCCCTTGGTTCGTGGATGAGCGACGATTACAACGTCGACAACTTCTTCGATCTTCTCGACGCTATTACCGACGAAGGATACTTCATTGAAATTGAAGTCACTAATGAACCTTATCCCGAGTGGATGCCCGGTTACTTCGAAACCGAAACCTATACTTACGGCAGAAGTGGCGACCGTATGGAAACTATTTCTTACGGTTACTATAGAATGTATGACTTCGCTCCCCTTAGAACGGGTACGACTTACTACCAGTACGGTGGATATCCTGACGAAGTTTTGACTAGATACACCGAAAACGTTTCTCCCGACGACGATCCTGACGAAATAATTGAAAATACTTGCTCTTGGAACGGCGAAGACGTATTTATGGCTCTTCAACTCTTTGCTCAATTCGACGAAGAAATGAAGAAGACGGAAGAAACCTTCCTTGGTCGCGAATGCTACAAGTATTCCTACGTTGACGGATTCGAAGAATACAACTTCTACTTCGATAAGGAAACTGGTTTGTGCCTTAAGGGTAGACTTCTTAATGGCACGACTTGGGAAGTAACCACCTTTACCGTAGGTTACGAAATCACTCCCCCTACCGAATTCGAAGATTCCATCTATTAATCGTCACAAAAAGTAAATATTTACTTTGACCAACAAAGGCGAGTGCATCAGCGCTCGCCTTTGTTATTTTTATCTACTAACGTAAACAATACTAACGGGCGGATACTATCCGCCCCTACAAAAAGACCGTACAGCAAGTAATACAGTTGCCTCCATCTGACGAGGGAGGTGGCACGCGCATGCGTGACGGAGGTAGAGACCACCGAAGGTGCTTTACTATAAACGGGCGACTATTAGTCGCCCCTACGATAAACCGTACGGGTTACATAAAAGCCTCCCTCAGGGGAGATAGGGGGACCGCGTTAGCGGTGGAAGGAGCCTGACGATAACGAAAATGTTCTCGTAAAAATTATACGACCACGCGTTAACGGGCGATTCGTGAATCGCCCCTACAAAAAGACCAAAGTTAGTGATAGCATATACGACGGCGGGAGCAAGCCCCTGCCCTACGGGTTATCGTAAAGCAGGTGACGTGAAAGCCTCCATCTGTCGAGGGAGGTGGCACGCGAGTAGCGTGACGGAGGGAGAGCCACCGAAGGTGGTTTCGTTGCACCCAAAGGGTGTTTCGTAGGCGCGGAATTAGGTGTAAGGGAGACCTACGCTTACCCATTTTACCAAACGGTATGGTCGTGATTGCCTCCATATGTCGAGGGAGGTGGCACGCAAGTAGCGTGACGGAGGGAGAGAATGTCAAAGTCGGATTTGTATATCTACTAAAGCATAGCAAAAAACTCCCCACGTCTAGGGAGTTCTTGTTTTATACTAAGTTATAAATTTTTTATCAAATAACGCTCAAATTTAGTCCACAAACGCTTTCATTACACAAACGACTATTTTACCGAAAGTTTGTTTAACAAAACACAGTTTGTGAATATGCGAGCCTAACGACGTTATTTCGGCTAGTCCTTATCAATCGTTACGCTTAGCCAAAAATCAACGCTTTGGTTGGGCGCAATTTTCTTGTACGCAAACTGGTCGTCAAGCGCAGTCGTGCTCGGCTCGAGCCCTACGGCGTAATCTCCGCTTGCCATACTTTTCCACAACACGAAACAAGGCAAAGTATCGCGCGAATAAGTAATCGTAAATCTCTTTCCTTGCTTATTTACAACGGACATTTGGGCGTTATCTACCGTTAAGAAATAGCACGTTTCCTGCTCGTTATCCACGGGTGCGCTTAAAACTCTCATATCGTTTTCGCGTTCTTTTGACCACTCGGTTCGCGGAAAACAACGTGATACGTCCCCTTCGATTTGCGTTCCTTCGCCTATAAACGGATAACCAAGATTAACGTGGTAAAGCAACGCATATTCTTCGTCTTTATACCCTTCGTTAACCAGCGTATCTTTCATTTGGACACAGTCCGAACCTATTGCCGTGAAAAACCTTCTTATAAGTTTTAAGTTCTTCCCAAAAAGCGCAGTATCCTTAATTTCCGCCTCAACGTAAATGCCTTGCTCATCACAACGCGCGCACAAAACTTTTGCAGGAGCACTATGAAAACTTCCATGCACGTCATATCCTTCCCTATCGCCTACGCTGTCTAGTCCACAGGTATAAATCATACCCCCTTCAAACCTATTCAAAAAGGATAATTCCCTTTTTGAAAATCCATTTTTTGACACAAACGAAACGTTTTGCCCTTCGTGATACAGTTGCATCACGTCACAAGCCTTGCTTACGTTTAGCAAAAAACGAATATTGCCGTTATCACAGTCAATAACTTCTATCCCCTTTTGCGCTCCGTCGCAAAGCACGTAGCGACGAACACTAGCAACTTGCTCAAAATTTGAAATTCTTCTATCCATAATATTCACCCTTTTATATCAAAATGCGATATAACGTCACATTTCATTTTGCTTTTTTAAAATAAAACTCGCGTTGAAAATTTTACAATGAAAGCGACTTTTACTTTGCTTACTTTTACTATATCACAAGCACTCGTAATTGTCAAGTCTTATTATGTTTTGTTCTTTTTTTACCAATGGCGTCTAAAACTGTCACCCTATAGCATTTTTCTTGACTTTTTGTCAAATAAATGCTAAAATGTTATAAATATACACAAAGGAAACTAAATATGAGTGAGAAAATGACAATAGCCAAAAAATTGGCAAAAAGAAAGTATCGCCCTGCTCCTAGACTTATAGCGTGGATTTATAAGTTTATAATGCTGGATATCGTAGGTCGTAAATACAAGCCCAAATTCCACATTATCGATGACGTAAACGACTGCGACGGACCTTGCTTTGTAATCTTTAACCACTTGTCTAGAATCGACCATATGTACGTTATGGGCGCATCCTATCCGAGAATAACGAATATGATGGCAGGATACAGCGAATTTTATCGCAAAAAATTCTCCTTCATTTTCGGGCTTAACAAGGTTATACCCAAGAAGAATTATTCGATGGATAGAATTTATATTCGCGGAATAAGTGAAGTTTTCAAAAAAGGTGGTTGCATTACCTTTGCTCCCGAAGGTTTGGCAAGCGATTACGGTGGAAACAAGCCTATCGTTCCTGGAACGAGTAAACTTTTCAAGCATTTCAAAGTGCCCGTATATCTCTGCTATCTCGAAGGACAGTATCTCCAAAACACCAAAGTTTGTCTTGACGAACGTTTTGGCGAAACCCACGCTACTATGTCGCTTTTGTTCTCAAAGGACGACGTTGAAAAAATGTCCGTAGAAGAAATGGACGACATTATCAATGAAAAGTTTAGACGTAACGAGTACGCTTGGAACGCCGAAAAGAAAATCAAGTGGGAAACGAAAGGCAGAATTTGCCACCGCTTAGAAGATTTTTGCTACAAGTGCCCCAAATGCGGTAAAGAATTTACTATGAAAGGCGAAGGCGACAAAATCGTTTGTTCGGCTTGCGGTAACGGCGCGACAATGGACGATTATTATCAGTTCCACCCCTTTGACGACGCGGTTATCCCCGACTCGCCCTTTGACTGGGTGGAAAGCGAACGCCGTGACGTTATCAAAGAAATTCGCGAAAACCCCGATTATTTCTTTGAAGACGATTGCCAAATCGGTAATTTGGACGAATACAAACTCGTTGGCAACAACAAAACAAGTTTTATCGTGGGCGAAGGCAAGTTACGTATCGACCACAAGGGTATGCACTACAAGGGTACGCGTAATGGTGAGCCGTACGAATTCTCTGTAAATTATAGAAATCTGTACACGCTTATTACCGAAGTGGACGCAAGTTATTTTAACTTCTATCTCAACGGCGAATACTTCGATATCTTCCCCAAACACCAAACCGTCGGCAAAATCACTCTACTCGTAGAAGAAATGCACCGCTACCACGTCAACTTCTACAAAAACTTCAAGTGGAACGACTATATGTACGAAGGCTTGGAACTTGGTATCGACCTCAAAAAAGACAAAGAGTAAACAATAAAAACACCACTTAATATGGCGTTACGCATAAAAATTTAGATTATTAATTTAAAAACTCGGCTTAAAAAAGTCGAGTTTTCTTTTACTCACGTAAAACAAATTGAATTAAAGTTAATTTTATGTTATAATAAAGTCAACAATAAATAAGAATTTATAGGTGAAATATATGAGAACAAGAAAGGTTGTTGTACTGCCATACGATATGGCATGGCAATCAGATTTTGAAAAAATAAAGTGCGAAATTGAAAAAGCAATCGGCGATTTAATCATCGGCATTGAACATATCGGAAGCACTTCTGTCAAAGCAATGTCCGCCAAACCTTGCATCGATATTGATGTGATTATTGAGGATTACTCTGTGTTTGGTGCGGTAGTTAACGGTTTGAAAGCAATCGGCTATATCCACGAGGGCGACCTTGGTATTAAGGACAGAGAGGCATTTAAGTATTCAAACAAAGAGCATCTGCAAACACATCACTTGTACGTATGTCCGAAATACTCCGAAGAATTGCACCGTCATATTACGTTTAGAGATTTCCTCCGAAACAATCCCAAAGCAGTAAAAAAGTACAGCTTGATAAAAGAAAAAGCCGCCCAGCTATTCCCAAATGACATAGACGGATACATAGAATACAAATCCCCGTGCATTGAAGAATTGTATAAAGAATGTGGTTTAAAATGAGCAAATTCTAATTTATCAAGTTGTTAATCTTTGTGCGTAAAATTCCCAAAACTTCAACATAATGTATTTTGCAAACAAAATTGTGTGCTTAAATAAAAAAGACAAAAAGGATAGCGAAAATTTCACTATCCTTTTATTGTGTCTAAAAAACAAGCCAACGCCCCTATCCAGTGGCATTTTTCCAACTCTCATCAATTCCACTTAACTTGTTATCATTCTTACCGAGAATCAACTCAATATTTTTTCCTTAGGAGCTTGAAATGTACTTAGAAATTAAATCTTTTATATCAAAAGTCGAACATAAAATTCGTTTTATCAAATAAATTGTTTCATATAATTCGTATCGTTACGAAAAATTTGTATCATTTTCTAACTTTTCTGATGAAAATAATTCAATTTCTATTCCAAAACCGAAAAATGCAATCCCAAAAATTTCGCCACTCTCGTCGAGAATCGCACCAAAAAGAATCTCAAATGTAGTCACCCCTCTTTGGGTATTAACTGGTCATAAAATTGGAATTATAAAACGCATTTTTTCAATTTCACTCCCATTGAGAATCGTGTTATCATTTCGAAGTTGTTACTAAATTTTATAATCAATCAAAGCAACTGTTTTAGATTGATATAATGGATGAACGGGATTTCCATCTTTTGTTAGTTTTATAACCTTTATACTTCTACCATATTCCCCATTTAATAATGAAAGAATTTCAGCAAGACAAGGTTTTAGATATTTACGCTTTGTTATTAAATTTCCATAAGCTAATAACACATCACAGTCATAATATTTTTGCGAAATTTGTCTAATATGTAACAAGTTAGTTTGAACCAATAACTCATTGCGCTCAATGTGCATATCATCCGGATTTGTTGCTCTTTGTGGATACACATTAAGCATAATCCAATTTTCATAACCATTATAATTACTAATATTAATTATTTTCTTTATTGTATTATCAATACACTCTGGACAAGCCGTGCTGGGATTTATGCCAAAGCAAAGCAATGTCTTGCCGTTAGGATTAAATATTTGTCCTAACACAAACCTAGCTGAATTATCCTCATTTTTTTCGTAAATCCACTGCATAGTTATACCTTTTGCAATCTTTTTAAAATCTCTTCATCTGCTGGGCAGAAATTGTAGTTAGGTATTTCAGCTGGCGTTATCCATTTTATATCATTATGCTCTAGTTTTTGTGGAACACCTTCGGCTATCGTTGCATTAAACAACGTTAAATGCACGGTAATATCGGGGTACTCGTGGACAACTTCCATAAAAACATCCCCAACGTTAAGCGTAATATTTAGTTCTTCTTTGCACTCACGGATTAAGGCTTGTTCCTTTGTTTCGCCTTGCTCAACCTTTCCGCCAACAAACTCCCAAAGGAGCGCTCTTGCTTTA
>JAZOUI010000181.1:0-3188 GCA_045658145.1 Pumilibacteraceae bacterium | reverse complement strand
ATTTTTGTTAGTAGAAAGGAGTGAATCTTATTAGGTTCGCTCCTTTTTGTTTTGTTAACTACCAAAGGTAGTATCATAGGCGCGGAATAATGAATACACACAATTAATCGCCTTCCCCTTGAGCAGAAGGTGGCACGAGTGACGGAAAGAGTAACCAACCTTAAAATAAACGTGTTTTTTTATATTCGCGCGTTATTTTGCTAATTTTGCCGAAAAAGCACTAATTTTGCTAATCTACGCCTTTTTGCAACAAAAACTGCTATCATAATCTTACAAAAAATTCAAAAAAAGGAGAAAAGATTATGAAAAAGGAAATGAGTGAAATCAAAAAGCGCGCCCTTTTAGCAAAGCAACGTCTTAAAATGGGCTACTGGCAACAAATGGAGCGTGCGCGTGAGCAAATGGAAAAAGTCAACGTTGACGAGCGCTCGATTGCAATGTTTCAGCAGGCGAAAATTAAGCGTGATTTCGCGCTAGCGAGCGATAATCAACGTGCAAAACTAGACGAAGAACTTTATCAAAAGGTTTGTTTTATGCTAGATACTAATCCGGATGAAACTGCGCCGATAGGTAGGCTTATAGACAAAGAAGTTTATATGAGTTTAGACGAGGGTGGAAAGCAGAGATACGTTCTTGAACTTAGTAAAAAGTTCCGTGAACTTAGCGAAAGATATTATAGTGAGCGCGCAAATAAAAGTTGTTAGGAATAATTACCAAAACAGGTAAATTTCTTGCATTTTCAGCGCAAATATGATACAATTAAATTACCACCAAAGGTGGTTTCGTAGGCGCGGAATAAAGTTTATAACTTTAAGACCTTTTTAATTGACCAAACGAATAAAAAACCAAGGACTAATCTATGAATTTTGACTTAACAACGCTAAACCAAGAACAAATAAAGCCCGTGCTTGATACGGAAGGCGCAGTTTTGGTAACTGCGGGGGCAGGTAGTGGCAAAACTAGGCTTTTGACACACCGAATTGCCTATCTTATCAAGGAAAAGGGCGTTCGTCCGTATAATATTTTAGCGATAACGTTTACCAACAAAGCGGCAAATGAAATGCGTGAGCGTCTTGACAAAATGGTCGAGCAATCTAGTTCGCTTTGGGTATTTACTTTTCACGCGCTTTGCGTAAGAATACTTAGAAAATTTATCAAAAATTTAGGATTAGGTTACGATTCCAATTTCTCCATTTACGGCGAGCAAGAAAAAGAGCATTGCATAAAGCGAATTGTAAAGGATATGGAATTAGAAGACGACGTAATAAAGGACGTAATCAATTCCATTTCCGACGCTAAAAACCAAGGACTTTCCCCCGACGAGTACAAAAAGGCTAATTCGTGGCGCAACCATATCGACGTAATTGCAAAGGCATATTTTGAGTATGAAAAAGAACTGAGAAAAAGTAATTCGCTCGATTACGACGACCTTTTGAACAAAGCGTATTATCTTCTTCGCACGAACGATGAGGCTAGAGAATATTATCAAGACAAATTCCACTATATCCACGTTGACGAGTTCCAAGATACGAATACCGTGCAGTATAATATCGTTAAAATTTTGGCGATAAAGCACGGCAACGTTTTTGTTGTTGGTGACGAAGACCAAAGCATTTACGGATGGCGTGGCGCAAACTTTGCAAACATTTTCGACTTTGAGCGCGATTTTAACTGTAAATCGTATAAGTTAGAGCAAAATTACCGTTCCACAAAGAAAATTCTTGCGCTTGCGAACAAAATAATCAAAAACAATAAGGAAAGAAAGGACAAAACTCTTTGGACGCAAAACGACGATGGAGTAGGAATTACTTATTACGAGGCGCGTAGCGACGGCGACGAGGCGGATTTCGTTATAAGAACGATAAATTCCTTAAAATACACGGGCAAATACAAACTTTCGGATTTTGCCGTTTTGATGAGAGTAAACGCACTTTCGCGAAGTTTTGAAGAACGACTTATGTCGTACGGCGTGCCACACAAAATTTACGGTGGATTTAAGTTCTACGATAGAAAGGAAGTAAAAGACTTGCTTGCTTATCTTAAGATTTTAGGCAATCCTAACGACGTTGAGGCGATTTCTAGAATTATCAATTTCCCCAAGCGTGGAATAGGCGAAGGCACGGTAAAACAACTTATAAACTATTCAGCCGTTACGGGCAAAAGTTTATTTGACGTAATTTACGATATAAGCAACAACCCCGACCTTCCTAATGGAGTTATAAAGAAAGTTTTGCCGTTTTCAAACGTACTTCAATGTATGCAAAAAGCGCGCGCTACGGGCGTTGGTTTATACGAACTAGCGTGTTATATAATTAAACTTATCGGGCTTAAGGAGTACTACAAAGAAGAAACTGAAGAAAACGAAATGAGAAAAGCGAATATTCGCGAACTTATAAACAGTATTAAACAGTTCGAGCAAAATAATCCTGGCGCAGGATTAGACGAGTATTTGCAACAAATTTCGCTTTATAGTGACCTTGACGAAATGGATAATGCAGGCGACTGTGTTAATCTTGCTACTATCCACGCAGCGAAAGGACTGGAATTTAAGGTGGTCTTTATCGTGGGTATGGAAGAAGGCGTTTTTCCCGATTCGCGTCGCGCTATGTCTAATAGCGAAATGGAAGAAGAGCGTAGACTTATGTACGTTGCCGTCACAAGAGCAAGAGAAAGACTTTATCTTTCGTGGGCAAAATCACGTTTTAAGTTTGGTCAACGCCAAGACTGTTTGCCTAGCGCATTTTTAAGAGAAGGCGGTTTTATCGACGAAAACGTTCGTAAAAAAAGCGTTTATGAAGGCTATACGTCTTATGATAGCGTGCCAAAATACACCAGCGCTTATCGTGGCGAGAGAGCATATTCTAGCGCAGGCGACGCTTATAACAGAGAAGAAGTACCCGTTTACAGCGCTCCGTCGCCCGTAAAACAAACGAGCATAAGCAAAGATTTAAGTAAGTTTAAAGTAGGTACGCGCGTTCGACATAAAAAGTTTGGCGAAGGCGTTATCGTAGCAATTGACGGCAAGTTAGGTAATGTTAACGCGCAAATAAAATTCTCGTTTGCGACGCTTAAACTCGCGCTTGCTTATGCCCCCTTGGAAATAATAGGGTAGAGATACGGAACAATACTTTTCCGTTTTAGGAAAACAAAATATTCGCGAATTATTACATAAATTAGAAAATGTGAGG
>JAZOUI010000180.1:0-2575 GCA_045658145.1 Pumilibacteraceae bacterium | reverse complement strand
CCTTCCTTGTGAAAAACTAAATGGAGCAAGGCGGAACTTTTGTCCGCCTTTTGCTACCCGCCATTTTTAGTCCTTACCCATTCGGCAGTTTAATATTTAGTTTTTACGTGGTGGGCGCGTGCGCCCACCGCCATATTGTTTTTTAAGTTTTGTGATAAGATAATTACTCAGCACTCGTAATGCTAATTTCGCCACTGGTAACACAAGTAACTACAAGATAGAAATCAATAGTGTCGTAAATATCTTGGTAGATTTCGTGTTGACCTGCAACCGCATTGTAATCAATAGGAGTAGTTCTATCATTAGCCCTAAACAACTCATAAGTATAAGTTGCCGTGCTATCCGTAGTCGCCTTAAAGTAGAAGTCGTTTAACGTTCCACCAGCACCGTTTATCTTGATATAAACCTTCTGGCCTGCTACCATATTTGCAGTATAAGATTGTGCAGTTTTGCAACCGATAGTTAAAACGCTATTAAAACTATTAGTGGTGTCTTTGATAGGATTAGTAAGGATAAGCTTTTCACTATCATAAATATAATTTACGTTCGCCGCAGCAGCCGTTAATTGTGCTTCCACAACTTGTGCGTTTATATCTTCCGTATCGAAATAAACCAATAAAACAACCATTTCAGAAGAAACAACACCATATTGAGCAGGAACCTGTACTACATACCAATATAACTCTTTTTCGCTACTATAACTTAAGCCTTGATATAGCCACGATACACCAATGCTCCACTCGCCTTCCAAAACCTTCTTGTTAACGGTAATATCATAGGTTGATTGATTGTGATAATATTCATCAACAAAATCGTAGTTATCAGTAGCAGTTTCGTTTACAACAAATTCAGTTATCCACAAATCAACCGTAGTTTCGTCGTATTCGCCTGCATTTTTAACGATATTGCTTTCAGGTTGCCTATCACGCATATCAAGTTTTACGGTTACGCTTTCGCCCGTTCCCGTTGCATTTTCGTCAAAAGTATAAGTAAGCGTGCTCGTGGAGTCATAGGTCTTTTCAAGAACCGTAGGAACAGCCAAAAGTTTAGGCGTGATTTCAAAATCTACTTTTTCGCTTACAACAGGGGTATATACTTTATTACCTGCAACGCTAACCACCACCGAATAATCTCCAACGTTTTTAGGTGCTTCGGTAAGCGGAGTATCGTTGCCTTGTTCGTAATAGGTATAAGTTATTGCACCGTTAGAGTTGGTGTCAAAGGTAATTGCAACACCGCTTCCGCTATAAACGTAGGTATTACCAACGTTAGAAATAGTTGCAACCGTTTTATTTACGGTAAAGTTTTCGCCAACTACCCCACAAACGCAAGATTTTTTATAAGTTACGGTAGTGTCCGTTTCACTTACAAAATAAGTATCGTTTGCAACTTCGACAAACTCGTGAGCAACTTCGTCCTTCTTATCACCGCAAACGGAGCAGAGATAATAGTGAGTGGTATCGCCTGCAGTTAAGGTGTCTGCATGGTCGTGAGTAATGGCACGAGTTGCGCCACAATTGTTACAAGCGGTATCGCAAGCGTTGTCGTAAACGTGAGCGCCTACCATACGGGTTGCACCACAAACGTTACAGGTGGTATCGCAAGCGTTATCGTATACGTGTGCGCCTACGATGCGGGTTGCTCCGCAAACGTTACAAGTGGTATCGCAAGCGTTGTCGTATACGTGTGCGCCAAAATCTGCCTTTTCTTCTTCGTGTGAGCAAGTCGCGTTATGCCAATGGTTTCCGTCATCAATTGCCCACTCCTCACTAAATTTGTGCTCGTGTAATGCAATAGGTAGTGCAATTGAGCAAGCAACACCTGCTACCAACACACAAGCAACGGGAATAGATATCACTTTGTTAGCAACTATCCATTTTCCTGCTTTAATAGAAAAAGCTTTTACGCTAGTCCAAAGCTTTACAAAAAACTCTTTTGCTTTCATGCTCATATCTCCTTTAAGAATATTGGATTTATTAAGCGTCACCTTAATAACTTAATTTTATATACACGCGCATATATTGTAAAGGATGATTTTAGGGTTAGAGCGCGGTTTCCCGGGTTGGTTAGTCAAAAAAAATAAACCGCTGTTTTTTGCGGTTTATCGTGCGTTAAAGATCCTATTCTCTCTATTTTAGGACACTAAAATAGATGTTACTTTTCACTCTGATATATTAAAGATAGAAGTTCGTCTCTGGATGAAACTTGGTATTTTTCATAGATATGCTTGACGTGTGACTTTATGGTGTTTTCGGAAAGACACATATCAAGCGCCATATCTTTTCTCTTTTTGCCCTCTAGAATACACTCCAATATTTCTACTTCTTTTGCCGTCAAAGACACGCTGGCAGGAAGAAGCGCAAGAGCAAAGTTTAGTTTATCCGCTCTGGTTGCATCATCGACAACCACTACCGTAGACTTTTCTTCTACTACTTTGATTTGACTTTGCACGTCACTTTGATGAACGTAGTCTTGCATCATCCAAAAAACGAATAGGAATACAAGTTCCGAAAGAATATAGGAAACGGACAACATTTCATATTCCCAAGGAATAAATTTTTCTACCCCCCAAATT
>JAZOUI010000179.1:0-9766 GCA_045658145.1 Pumilibacteraceae bacterium | reverse complement strand
GAAAAGCATCTTGCCCCCGTTCTCATAGTAGGTTTCGAACAAGTCCGCACAGAAACTACCCATAGTGTAGGTCAATGGGAAGATTACGTAGTCGTATTCACAGTTGCCTACTTTTAATTTATTGCTATCAACGACGGCGTGTTTTTCCATAACCGTTTCGTCAATAATATGATAGGGAATATTGTATTTGGACAACATCACAGCGGTACGTACGTACGAACCGTCGACAGGGAGTTCTTTTTCTTCGTTACGCTTATAGTCAAAATACATACTGCGCATAGGACAGAAAAGCGCAACGCTTACCTTCTCGTCACTCTCGGCAATCAGTCTGCCAAGGCGCGCAAAATAGTCGTTAAAGGTGCGGTAATCTTCTCTTACCCACGGGTTGGACCACGAATAATGCGCAGGATAATCACGCTTTCTTTGACCGTGCTCGGAGTAAGGAAGAAGATGCTGGCACATCAAATTTACTCCGTTTACAAACTGCCATTCAGCAATGCGCTTATTAAGTCTAGGCGTAGCACCCCATCCACAACAAGCAAACGTTTCCGTCAATACACGCTTTTTGCCAAGTTGGCGTGCAACGGACGAAAGTTGCTTAGGCGCAACGGGCGTACCTACGACTGCACCAAGATGGTCCATTCCGGGAATATGCATGTACTCGTAGTAGGGCATAATTCCACCGTTACACATTAATTGCGCCCAAAGGTTACACTCTTCAACGTAGTGTCCCGTAAGCGCAGAGCCGTTTTCTTCACACCAGTCGTAAATCTTCTTGCCAAAATTTTCAAGCATAAGCGACTGCATACCCAGCCAGTATCTATATCTAAACTGTCTATATCCGTCTTTTTCAACGAACATAAGTCCAAGTCCGTCCAAAATGTCTTCGCCGTACTTTTCCTTAAAATGTTTTGCGATCATATCCGTATAAGGATGCGCCCAACGGAAATATTGCGGTTCATCCGTGAAAAATCCCTTTACGCTACTCCATTTCTCACCCATACGTTTTTTGTACTCAACGTGAGTAAGTTCAAGGAATTTATCCATAACTTCAGGGTTAAGGATATCCGCAGTAGAGTTAGAAGTATGCTCGTAAACGTTAAGATACTCGCCCTGTCCACCCGTAGTCGTGCGAGTGAGTTTTTCGCCTTCTAAAAGATAGGAAACAAGCGCGTTTCCGTCGTACTCGCCCACGCTAGTCGTGAGATATTTATCGCAGTTTTTAGGATCGGAAAGAAGTTTACCGCCTGCAAAACCACTAGGCCAGCCGTTCTCATCGTATGCCCAACTCTCCATACCTTGCTCGTCGCCTGCATCAAGACAAGCCTTTACGCAATCGAACCAATCGTCCCCCAAATACTCGGTAGTAAGTCCGCCACGCGCGTGCATAAAATATCCACCAAACCCGTTCTCTTTCATCCATTTGATTTGCCAAACGAGTTCTTCGGGCTTTAATTCGTCGTTCCAACTCCAAAACGGAAGTGCACGATATTCGCTTACGTCCGCATTTTTTATACTGTCTAAAATTTTCTTATCCATCGTTTTCTCCTAGTCAAGTAAGATTTTTTCCACGATTTTCATCGCCATATAATAGTGGAATTCGCGAATAGGATGATTGAGTTTATTCGAAAGAAGTTCGGTAACGTTGACTTTTGCATCGTACAACTTTTCCCAAACGGAATAAAGGTCCACTACTTCAACACCACAATTTTCACACAACGCTTTTGCGCCCTCAAAATATTCCTTTAATCTTCCTTCGTTTTGAATCTTGCCAAAATCGTTAGCGAGTTTAATAAAAAGTTCGTCGCGAAGATGCACGCTAACGTTGGTATTCATAAAGTTTTGCGTAAGGAAAATCACTTCAATATTTCTTTTCTTAAGTGTGGCGAAAATGGTTTCAAGCGAAGAAAGATAGGTAATCTTATCGCCTATTACCGCGTCGTTAAGCCCGTAAGATACAACCACCAAATCGGGATTATAAGACAATACGTCACGCTCAATTCTACTCAATCCAACGCGCGCACTATCCCCACTTATACCACTATTTATAACGTTAATTTGAACGTTTGGATAGAGGATATTAAGTATCTCTTTTACTCTCGTCGAATACGCGCTCTTGTAATCAAACACCGTTTGGAGCGACGTCGGAGAAGTAAGATAACACTCATAGCAACCCTGCGTAACGCTATCGCCCAAAAAAGCAATGGTTACTGGCTTTTGTCCTACTAAATTGTCTTGCTTATTAGCAAAAATTTGTTTAATCTTCATATTATTTTCCACCTTTTTCAGTTATTTGCCCACTCGTTACCGAGAAAAATTTCGCTTTATTAAAATATTCTTTTAGTCCGTCTTCTATATGCGTGCAAGTAATTATGGTCTGAAATCCATCAATTTTTTGAATAAGTTTTTGCTGACGTGATACGTCGAGTTCGGAAAATACGTCGTCTAGTAATAGTATCGGATACTCGCCCGTTTCTTCGTAAAAAAGGTCGAGTTGGGCAAGTTTTAGCGACAACGCTACCGTCCTTTGCTGACCTTGCGAACCAAACTTGCGTACGTCCACATCGCCCACAAGCGCACCAAAATCGTCCGTTTGCGCCCCAACGTGAGTGTACCCGTGCAGTAAATCCTTGTCACGCGACCGTTTAAGACTCGCTAAAAAATTTTGTGTAATTTCTTCTTCGCTCGCTCCGTCAATACCTTCGTAGCGTAACGTAAGGCTTTCTTTTCCGTTAGTCAAAAGTTCGTGATTACGCCTTGCTAGTTCGTTTAGCCTTGCGATAAAACCACGCCTTGTTTTGATTACTTTTGCGCCCGTTTGCGCGAGTTGTATATCCCAAACGTCTAGCGTAGATGCATCCGCCTTGCTTTTCAGCAAACTGTTTCTTTGCCCTAAAACTTTGTTATAGCGAGTAAGCAAGTAAAAATATGTGCGCGAAAGTTGGCAAATGGCTATGTCCATAAAACGTCGTCTTTCGCCCGGTCCTTGCTTTATGATTGCAATCTCGTCGGGCGAAAAAAGTACGGTCATAATTACACCCATAAGTTCGCCCATCTTGCTCACACGCGCGCCACCGATAGCAACGCGTTTCTTCTCGTTTTTGTCTAGCACAATTTCCACGCGCGATTTGCCACCACGTCCCACAACGTCCGACCTTATTCTCGCTTTGTCACTCCCCCACATAATAAGTTCTTTATCACGCGGAGTGCGCATACTTCTTCCGATACTAGTAAAATATACCGCCTCTAAAAAGTTAGTCTTGCCTTGCGCGTTTTGACCCGTAAACACGTTTAGCCCGGGCGAAAGTTCTAACCCGAGCGAAGTATAATTTCGGTAATTATTAAGTGTTACGTGCGATAAGTACATATTTATATTATAACACCAACTATTTAAAAAGGCAATAATTTTTAAGTAACAGTTACTTTTCAATGCAAAAACACCCCAAAAAATCGGGGTGTTTTCTTCTAATTAAATATTTCGTTTATTATTTGCATAAGTTCTTGTTTGTCGCATCCACATTTTTTACAATACTCTATGCTTTGTTTTGCGCCTAAAAGCGCGTCGTACCGTCCGTCCGTAGCCAAATTTTCGCTAACGAAACACCCACTACCAGGACGAGTATAAATATACCCGTCTTCTTCAAGTCGTTGATACGCGTTCTTGACCGTAATAACGCTTATGGTGAGTTCATTAGCAATCTTTCTAATGGACGGCAAACACTCACCACCACGCAACTGCCCCGAAAGAACTTGCGCCTTTATCTCGTCATAAAGTTGTTGCACGAGTGGAACTTCACTTTTTCTAACTACAATTAGTCTCACAAACTCACCTTTTCAAAAAACTTTTGCGCGCGCTTGATTGCCACGTTCGTCAAAATGAAATACGCCACCACGCCTAAGCACAAAACTATTGCCCTAGCCCACATATATTCGCCCCACAACGAATCGAAGATTACGTTAAAACCAGGCACTACGTTAACCACCGTTTCAACAATTGCGTACACAATTAATAGCGCAACTACACCTTTTAAAATCGGAATTCCACTCTTGTATCCCGTCTTAAAATACCCAGGGATATACAGCAAATTGAACGCGCCCAAGCATATAAACGCTACGCCAAAAAAGGTCAAATTAGGATCAAGCCCCACCATGTTACCACTAGGCGCAGACAAAAATACGGACAATAATGCTCCCACTACGCCAAAAAGGAGGGTAAGAAGTTCGATTACAACTACAAAAACGCTTTTGCCCGTAACTACGTCTGCTCTTTTTACGGGTAAAGTGCAAGTGAATTCTACGTCACGGTTACTGCGACGGAACTGATCCGAATTGAATATCGCGAGCGTTACGTAACCTATTCCTACTATTATAGGATAGGACGGTATCGCGGTCATTAGCCCAAGTAGCGCAAACAAATAAAAGGGTAACGGCGTCGCTAAAAACAACTCTTTTTTTAAAATCGCACATAACGTGCCCTGTTGTTTTGAATTTTTACTCATCTTACGCCCCCTTTATTTTTCTTACTGTAATACACCATAATATCTTCAAGATTAGGTTTTTCACTAACAAGTGACAACTTTTCAGCATCTTCTTTTTTTATAAGTGCGCTAAACGAAAAAGAATTTTCTTTAATGCCTATCGCCTTATCTTTGACCAAATCAATTTGCTCTTTCTCGCCGTGCACAATAACGCAACTTTGAATAATATCTTCCTTTGTTCCGTCCAAAATTATTTTACCGTCGTGGATAAACAATATAAAATCGGCGCACTTGTCTAAATCAGACGTAATATGCGTAGAGTACAAAACGCTCTTTTGTCCGTCGGAAACTATATCTTGAAAAATAGTAAGCATCTCATCTCTCGCTATCGGATCAAGCCCACTAGTCGGCTCGTCAAACACAAAAAGTTCCGCGCCGTGAGAAAGCGCAAGCGCAAGCGAAAATTTCACTTTCATACCTGCTGAAAATTCACGAATTCTCTTTTTCCCGTCTAGATTGAAAATTTTCTTATAATTCTCGTATTTTTCGTTATCCCAGTTTTCATAAAAACTACCGTAATACTTGGCTACCCTATCCGCTTTTTCGTGCGAATAATAATCAAATGCCCCCGATGAGAAAGCAATCTTATTCTTTATTTCTTGCTCGTGACTGTCAAAGTCAAGCCCAAACGCACGCACCTTTCCACCGTCAGGCTTTATCACGCCAAGCATTGATCGTAACGTTGTACTCTTTCCTGCGCCGTTCGCCCCGATAAAGCCGGTAATGTAACCACGCTCTATCTTAAAACTTACGCCGTCAAGAGTAAAGTTGTCGTATTTTTTAGTCAAATTTTCAACTTCAAACATTTTTTGCTCCTTAACTGTGCATATCATATATACACAGTATAACACTCCATTCCCCTTTTGTCAACGATTTTTTGAAAATTTTTGATTTTCTACCCCTCCCGTTGACAAATGCATACGAGCCGTGTATAATGATAGTATAATTTTTGAGGAGTAAAAAATGGAAAAAGGCACGGTAAAGAGATTTTTGTGGTTGATACTGCCTGGCATAGGCGTTATCTTCTCGGTTATTTCGTCTATAAAAAGCATATTCTCTTCGCTATCCGCTTACGCTTATAGCGTTAAGAAGAAGGTTTTGCTATGCATAGCGATATACGTCCTTTGTTGCATCCCTATCGTCGTAATGTTATCCATTTTTTCAATCAGCTACGTTACTGAAATGGTAAAACTCTCTCCGCTATTCTTTCTTTTCGGCGCGCTTTCCATGCACCTTTCGGGCTTGATTTTAGCGACGGTAAGCGTTATCATTTACAATAAGGCTAAAAAAAGACGCGCGCCACTGCAACCGCAAAAGACTGAAGAAAATGAAGAAGTCGAGGAAATTAAAGAAAAAGATTACCATCGCGTATCAAGCGTTAAAAGCAATCTGAAACTTTTGCTTATACCCATCGTGGGTGCGTATATTGCAGCAATACGCGCTTTCATTGATATTATGCGCATGACGGCTATAGAAACGGCAAATCCGCAAGCAAAAGTATTTATCGCCATTAAATATTTGGCAATATCTCTTCCGCACGAAATAATCACGAGTCTAGTTCCTATGTACGGATTAACGCTACCGCTAATTATTGCATATTTGATTTCTTTATACGGGTGCGCAGGAATATATATTTTACTGCAAATATCCTGGACGAAAAAATGGAACAAAAGCGTTCCACCCGAAAAACGCTTGCGCCTTTTTAAGTAAAAAATAAGGTACTATGAGCAAGGGCGAACGAACAACGTATCGCCAATTAGCGAAGTGGTTTAGTCGCAAAATCACAAGCAGGCAAAGCCTGTTTCGTAATACAACCATAAAAAACGGGCTACCACGTGGTAGTCCGTTTTGCTTTTTGCGTTATAAAACGAATAGGCACAACAGCGTTAGAATAATCAAAAAGCCGAAGTTGAGCGCGCCGTTAAGAAGAAGATATTTTAACTTTTCTTTGGGGCGATACAGCGAAAAACTTTTATAAGAAATAAGGCTCGCCATTGATGAAATGAGCGTTCCGCATCCACCGATATTTACGGCGACAAGGAGCGCGGAATAGTTTTGAGTAAAGCCCGAAAGGAGCGCAGCGGAAGGCACGTTGCTTATGATTTGACAAGAAAGCACGCCCGTAAGCATTACGTTCCACTCAAGTAGCGAGCGGAAAAAGGCATCAACGGCAGGTATTCTCGCAAGGTTACCCGTGAACACGAAGAAAGCGCAGAACGTTAAAAGCAAAGCATAATCCACTTTTAACAACGCTTTTCTATCCATAACTAATATAACGGGGATCACGAATAGTCCCGTCCAGTATGGAACAAGGCGAAAAACAAGCACTATCATATATGCGAACAATGCAAAGTATATTATCGCACGCGGTTTGTTAAGCGTTTCGTCCATATCTTCTACCGCTGTGATTTTTTCGGAGCGAATCACGATACAACAAACGGCTATCAGCGCTACGGCAAACAGCGTAGGAAGTATCATTATTGCAAAAAACTCGCTAGGTGCGATAGAGAAATAGTTGTAAAGGTACAAGTTTTGTGGATTACCAAAGGGCGTAAGCATTCCACCTAGATTTGCTGAAATGGTTTGCATCGTGAACGTATAAGCCATATACTCTTCTTTTTGCGCGCTGTGAAGTACGAAGTACCCAAGGGGCAAAAAGGTTATGAGCGCCATATCGTTAGCGATAAGCATCGACGCGACGTAGGTTATCACCACTAAAGCGGTAATGGCTGAACGCGTGGTTTTGAAAAGTCCTATGATTTTACGGGCAAGGATACGGAAAAACTTGATGTTTTTTAGCGCGGAAATGACTACCGACATACCCAGCAAGCACACGAGCGTAGAAAAATCAAAATACTCGATATACTTAGCGTCAGGCATGACGAAAAAGCAGGAAATTATCGCGCAAAGCGTTGCTATTATTAGCACGACGTTATTTTTTATGAAAGATTTTATCATATATCTTTTGCTCATAAGTTTCACCGCAAAATATTATAGCGTAATTGCGCACGAAAATCAACTTTTTTGCGTATTCTATTGACTTTTTTTATAAACTACTGTATTATTAAATATGTGGTTTGATTAAACCAAAACACTACGAAAACTCTTTTAGGAGAGAAAATGAACGTTTCTATTAGAAAAATTATACTTACGTCAATTAGTTTTTTAGCAGGGTGCGCACTAATTTGCGGTCTCGCATTTAACTTCTTCTATTTTTCGGGCACGACGGCTAACCTTTTAATAAACGGCAAACCTATCAATTTTGATTTCACCGTTATCGAACCGTTGCTAACCGAAAACGGATTTTCAATGCTGGACGGCAAAAGCACGGCACTCCTTGCCCTGTACGGAGACAATCCTGATGCTTACGAGACGGTCAAATGGCTTGCGACGCTGATGTCAAACGCATCCATTGTTGCAATCACGTTTGCTTTAGGCTGTATTGCTTGCGCTATCGTTTCTTTGTTCGCTAATAACAAAGTCTCCAAAATTCTTTACTGGGTTGCAGGCTCGCTCGCACTCGTCGGAGCGGTAACGTTACTTTCCGTTGGTCTTATCAGTTCGGGCTATCTTAACCAAGCGCTAAAAATGTTGTTCGAAAGTAAGTACCCTAATGCAAACGCTCAAACACAAACGGATATTGCAAACGCCCTTTCCACTATCAGTTTTAATACTGCATCATTTTGGACTACTATAATCGTATCCGTTTTCTTCGTTGTGTTAGTACTATTTGAGACGTTAAAACCCTTAAAAATGGCTATGATGTCACAAAATCAAGGCAACGTACCCGTCACTTCAGTACCATCCGCGCCCGTTACGGTGATTGAGCCTACACCTATCGTTCAACAAAACACACCTATAAAAGCGCAAAACGAACCTATAAAAGTAGACGAAACTCCCACTCCTGCTCCCGTGCAAGCGCCCGTTTCCCAAAAAAAGAATATCGAAAATCTTTCGGAAATACAAAAGGAACAAGCGGTTTTGGAACTTTTGCCCAAATATAAGAAGTTAATGGATGAGGGCATTATCACTCCCGAAGAGTATGAGAAAAAGAAAAACGAACTTTTATGGAAATGATTTTATGAAAACGACGGGGTACGCACCCCATCGTTTTTAATTTTGGAACTATTATGAGCAAGAATTTGAACGAAATGACGCTAGAAGAATTGTGGGAACTTTTCCCTATCTCGCTAGTAAAACATCGAGACGAGTGGACTAATTTTTATAACGACGAGCGTGAATTTTTAAAAAATACACTCCGTCAATTCCCCGTCAAAATATCGCATATCGGTAGCACGGCTATTAAGGACATTTATGCGAAAAACATAGTTGATATTTTAATAGAATTGCCAACGGACTATAACTTAAAATCGCTTTGCTCACTTTTGGTAAACAACGGCTATATTTGTATGAGCGAAACGGATAACCGCATATCACTAAACAAGGGATATACTCCACAAGGGTTTGCCGAAAAAGTTTTTCATTTGCACTTGCGTTACGACGGTGACAACGCGGAAATTTATTTTTGTAAATACCTAAACGAATTCCCCACTCTCGCAAAAGAGTACGAACAATTAAAATTATCTTTGGCACAAAAATACGAGCACGACCGCGACGCCTACACTTTCGCAAAAACCGATTTCGTTTCTCGCGTGACTAAAAAGGCGATTGAATTTTATCTAAAGTAAGACGATTAAACATTCCCTAAAATTAAGATATTGAATTTTCACAAAGTAAAGATATTTAACTATGAAAAAAAGAGTGTATCGATTGATACACTCTTTTTATATGTTTCGTTAATACCGAAATTATTCGATAATGGTGGAAACGACACCCGAACCAACGGTTCTGCCACCTTCACGGATAGCGAAACGAAGACCCTGTTCAATTGCAATGGGAGCGATAAGCTCAACGGTGATTGCAATGTTATCGCCAGGCATAACCATTTCGGTGCCAGCGGGAAGGGTGATCTGTCCGGTAACGTCAGTAGTTCTGAAGTAGAACTGAGGACGATAGTTGTTGAAGAAAGGCGTATGACGGCCACCTTCTTCCTTCTTAAGAACGTATACGGAAGCGGTGAACTTCGTGTGGGGCTTAATGGTACCGGGTTTAGCGATAACCTGTCCTCTTTCGATGTCCTTACGGTCTACACCACGAAGAAGAATACCTGCGTTGTCGCCTGCTTGAGCGAAGTCAAGGGACTTACGGAACATTTCGATACCGGTAAC
>JAZOUI010000178.1:0-2758 GCA_045658145.1 Pumilibacteraceae bacterium | reverse complement strand
ACTTTGTGCTCGAAATACTCGCAGCAACGCAGGGTAATAGTTCATCAAACAAATAATTAAATTTTGAGAGTAATTATGAAAAAGAATTTTTTAAGTAAAATTACGGCGTTAATTTTATCGGTTATGATGATTTTTTCGGTTTGCGCGTGTGATAGTACTACTCCTCAGCAAAACGAGTATCCGAAAAACGGTGTAAAGAAAATTATTACAACAACTAAAGATTTATATTTGCCCGATGGTTCAAGCGAAAAGTTTAACGTAGCATATTACGAAAACGAAGAGGAAGTGTTGCTTGTAGAGATTGAGCACGCTACAACTGAATTATTAATAAATTTTGCTTTGGCGGTGACTAGGGCATCTGTTACCAGTAAACAAACTGATACGACCTTTACCATAACGCGTGATAACGGAGCATATTGTGAAATAGATTTTGTTAAGGACACCATTTATTTTGATGACTTTGACGTTTTCACTATGAAAGGGTTTGCAAGTAATCCTCACGATTTACTTGCAATGCCGTACGTTAACGAAGACGGACAAAGTGAATATTTGATGCGCAGAGCGTCTTTCTTTACCCCAGGATATGCGATTGAAATTGATCTTGCGGAAAGAGATATTCCCCTTGATATTTACAATGGAAAGAAATATATTCCGTTGCAAACTTTCAACGACGTATTCGTTAGTCCGCACGGCGTCAACGTTGCATATAACGGAGAAAAATTATTTGCTTTAGCAGGAAACACCATTTCTGATGAGATTGCAAGCATTTATTACGGTAGAGAAAAAGCGCAAAGATCAACTGCTCTTGCCGAATTTACCTACAACGAACTTTGCTTATATTTAGACTTGTACTATGGTTTGAAAGATGCGCACGGATTTAACGATGGCTTTGACTACTACCTAGAAAGCATTGGTCTTAAAGAAGAATTACTTAAACCTGATGCGACTAATGAGTACAACGCTCTTGGAACGCTTACTGCTGGCTATATTTCCGACTTGCACTCGATAGTTGCAGGAGCAAGTCCTTACGTTGGCGCTCCAAAACCTAGCGAAGGTGAAGACTATAAAATGAGCGCGTCGTTTATAGACTATATGCAAGCAAATTCTACCTATAAAAGAGTTCGCGCTAATATAATGGGAGAAGTTAATATCTATCAAAAAGTGGGTAATACCGCATACGTAACTTTCGATTCCTTTACTTTGACTAGAAGTGGAAACTATCAACAAGACTTAGCGCAACCTTTGGGCGATACTATTGCTATTATTTCGGCTGTTCACCAAGCAATTATCGCTGATGAAGAGATTGAAAACGTTGTTCTTGACCTTTCGTGCAACGGTGGTGGTGCTGTAGATGCTGCTATTTATACAATAGCGTGGATGCTTGGCTATTGCGATTTTTCTATTGTTAATAGCATAACGAACAGTAAATCAACCATTACTTATAAAGCAGACGTAAACTATGATCACGAGTTTGACGAAACAGATAGCATTTCGAATAAAAATTTGTATTGCCTTATCTCTCCCGTAAGTTTCTCTTGTGGTAACCTTGTTCCTGCGCTTTTGAAAGCATCGGGCAACGTGACTATTATGGGCAAAACGTCAACTGGTGGTGCTTGTGTAGTTAGTAACGCTGTCACCGCTGATGGTACAATCTTTAACATTTCCAGCCCAGGCCAACTTGCAACCGTTAAAAATGGTACTTATTACAGCATAGATATAGGTGTAGAACCTGACGTTTATTTGAGTAATATCGAAAGTTTTTACAATCGCGAAAAGTTGACGGCGTACATCAACACCTTAATGTAATATGGGAAAGTTTGGACAAATGGATAAAATTTTATTTGTTAATGCGTGCATAAGACCTAATTCTCGTACGCTAGACGTAGCAAAATACGTGATAGAAAAACTTACTGGTGAAGTGGAGGAAGTGAAGTTATATGACGAAGATCTTTCGCCACTCACCTTAAGTGAAATGAAAATAAGGGACGACGCTCATAGTGTTCAAGATTTTTCTAATGATATTTTTAATCTTGCAAAGCAGTTTGCTAGGGCGGATATTATCGTAATTGCAGCGCCGTATTGGGATTTAATGTTCCCTGCCGTAGTGAAAAATTATTTTGAAAAAGTCACGGTAAACGGCTTAACGTTTGCTTATGGGCAAAACGGAATTCCGTATGGATTGTGTAATGCAAACAGGCTTATTTACATTACTACTGCCGGTGGACCTATTATCCACGATTTTGGTTATGAATACTCTACTGCGCTAGCCAAAAACTTTTATGGAATAAAGAACGTTCAATGTGTTAAGGCACAGGGGCTGGATATTTACGGCGCAGACGTAGCAAAAATAATTGAAGAAACAAAGCGTAGTTTTAACCTGAAAGACGCTGATTGATAATAAACAGTGAAATGGTTTAATGTAAGGAGTAGCGGACGCGGTCTTGCGCGTCCTTTGGGACTAACGCTACGCGTTGGTCCGCGAATATGTGCCTATGGCACAATTCGGAACTCCTGTAGGTGCGTAAAAAAAATACTCATTGCCGTATGGCAATGAGTATTTTTTGGTGCACCGTAAGGGATAGCAGTCACTACGCTCCCTTGGTCGCTAAATTGCGACCGCGAATCTACGCTTGCGCGTGGATTCTCATTAATACTACGATACATAAAAATAACCTGCCCACAATAGTGGACAGGTTATTTTGGTGCACCGTAAGGAGTTCGAATCCCTAACCTTCGGTTCCGTAGACCGACGCTCTAT
>JAZOUI010000177.1:0-4493 GCA_045658145.1 Pumilibacteraceae bacterium | reverse complement strand
CTTCAATCTTTTCTACGCAGAAAGCACAAACCTTTTTCTTAGGAGCGCGCTTAAACTTCTTGGACTTATCGTCCACGTCTACGTTTTTATTGATATTTTTCTTATCCATAATAATAATCCTCTTAAATTAATTAAATTAGAACGGCAAATCGTCTCCGTCTTCAACGGGTTGAAGTTCAGAAACGGTCTTGTTGGATCTTTGCGCAGGCTGAGATGCAGGCATAGCCGTAGCATCACCCTGGGTACGCGAAGAAATAAATTCAACGTCTTCCGCAATGATATCAGTAGTATAACGCTTGTTGCCGTCTTTGTCTTCGTAACTTCCGTTCTGAAGGCTACCAACAACACAAACCTTGCTACCCTTGGAAAGATACTTACCGCAATTATCAGCCAATCTTCTCCATGCAACGATATTAATAAAGTCAGTTTCGCGTTCGCCGTTAGCATTCTGATAAGCACGGTTTACTGCGATAGAAAATCTGCAAACAGATACACCGTTACCGGTCGTTTGGATTTCAGGATCGCGAGTAAGATTACCTATAAAAATACACTTATTCATAATTCCACCCTTATTTTCTAACGACGATGAATCTCATCACGCCGTCCGTAATGCGCATTTGACGTTCAATTTCAGCAGGAACAGTTGCTTCTGCCGTGAAGTTCATAAGCACATAGTAACCTTCGGACTTGAAGTTGATTTCGTAAGCGAGTTTCTTAACGCCCCACTTATCAACACCTTCAACGCTACCGCCAGCAGTTTCAACAATACCCTTAAATCTCTCGATAAGAGCGTCCTTTTCTGCGTCGTCAAGCTTCGTGTCCAAAATGTACAGGATCTCGTACTTGTTCATTTTTTATACCTCCTTGTGGTCTTTGTGTCCCCGTTTTTTCCACGGAGAAAGGAATGCCCCTATTTTTAAGGGCAGTTTATTATAACACGAAAGAAAAAGTTTTGCAACCGTTTTTAAAGCAAAAACGGGCTTTTTTTGCAAAAACCCGTTTAAAATGTCATTTTTTATAGAAAACTTATATTTTTGTTGCGTCCACTAGCAATGCAATATATTTTTTCTCATTGTCGGCAACTTCTGCAATCGCCTGACCGATTTTATCAAACTCGATACGATGAGACACAAGCGAAGTCACGTCAACAGCGTTTGAAACAAGAATATTTACCGCCGAATAATAGTTATCGCCTGCACTAGATACCATATAGATAACGATTTCTTTTTCAAGTGCTGGCATAAGATCAGCGCTAAGATCAGCGTCCATATTCCCAAAACCGACGAAAGCCGCTCTACCACCACGAACCAAGTTTTCAAACGAACGACGAACGGTCATGCCCGACAAAAGCGTATAAACCATTGTTTCAGCCATTTTACCGCAAGTGATGGAAAATACTTTTTTAACGGTATCGGTCGTTACGGCGTTAATCGTGTAATAAATTCCCAGTTTTTCAGCAAGCGCAAGTCTGTCTTCGCGAAGGTCAACCAAAATAGGTACGGCTTGATAATAAATCGCCGCCTGCGCAATTATAAGTCCTGCTAGCGTTGCGCCCAATATTACGATATGTTCGCCTTTTTCAATTTTAAGTCTATCAAGCGTCTCTATCGCAAGGGCAACTTGTTCAATAAAAACACCTTCCGTTTCATTAACTTGTGGGGGGAGTAAAATAAGGTCCGTTTGTGGAACTGTAATAAAATCGCGTAGTACGCCATCTTCCGTTTTGCCATAAACGTAACTGTGTTCGCACTCACTCTTTCTTCCGTTTCTGCAATTACTGCACTTGCCACAAGGCGAAACGGGACGAATAAACACTTTATCTCCACGCTTAAAAGCGGTGACGTTTTCTCCCACTTCAGTAACCATACCTACGCCTTGACGTCCGGCAATAATCGGAAGGGAATTGCCACCTTTTTTATAAAGAGATGATTCGTGAGTACCCACCAAAGCCGTGAGCATTTTGAGTTTGACACAGTTCTCGGCAACGGGTTGCGCGCCCATATCAACGAGTTCTATGTTACGCTCGCTTGTCACTTTCCAAGCCTTCATTTTTGCTCCTTTCTAACTAAACTTACATACATTATAACATATTTTTTGCGTTTTTACAACTAATTACGACCAAAAATACATTTTACCTTTTATTTGTACTTTACTTGCATCAAATAAAGTCCGCAAGCAGGCATAACTTCGCGTACAGCATCCTTGCTTTTTTTATCAATAAGCGCACTTACGTCACTTGCCGTAAGTTCGCCTTTTCCTGCGCGCACTAGCGTTCCTGCTATAAGGCGCACCATATTATACAAAAATCCGTTCGCCGTAACGTAAATTTTTACAAATCCACCGTGGCGAACAACTCGCAAATCCTTTACCGTTCGCACCGCTCCCACAGTATCAGCGCCCGTTGACATATAGGACGTAAAATCGTGTTCGCCCAAAAAGGCTTTGCCAGCGTCGTTCATTTTCTTTACGTCCAGTTTGCCTTTAATTCTAACGGCACGGTTGTAATAAACGGATTTATCCACTTCGCTTTCGTACATAACGTAGCAATACGTTTTTTCCTTTGCCGAAAAACGCGCGTGGAATTTTTGGCTTACTTTTTTTGCCGTCAAAACGCGAATATCGCTAGGCAAAAAGTGATTTAGTCCCGTAACGAAATTTTTGACGGGGATGTTGCTGACGGTATCAAAATGCACCACTTGTCCAAGCGCGTGTACGCCTGCATCCGTTCGCCCACTTGCCGTAACGGTAATAGTTTCGCCCGTAAGACGTAGCAGAGCTTGCTCTACTTTGCTTTGCACACTTTCCACGCCTATTTGACGTTGCCAGCCACAATAGTTGCTACCTATATAATCAAGTTTTAACACAATTCTGCGCATACGTACCCCCATTATACTAACCACGTCAGCAAAGACAAGTCGAAAAACGTAGGGAAAAAATTATATCTAAGCCACAAGATTACAAAGAAGAAAAGCGCAAAAATAAGTAACGATATCGCGTCGCGCAATCTAAAATGCATTTTCTTCATACGCGTTCTTCCCTTCGCCCCACGATAGCAACGCGAGTCCATAGCATCAGCAAGTTCGTCTGCCCTACGGAACGAGGACACAAACAAAGGAATTAAAACGGGGAGCATTGCTTTTGCGCGCTTAAAAATGTTACCCGTCTCAAAGTCAGCGCATCTCGCCTTTTGCGCGTTTTGAATTTTGTCCGTTTCTTCCACAAGCGTAGGAATAAGACGGAGCGCAATACTCATAACCATTGCGAGCGAATGAACGGGTACTTTGATATACGAAAGTGGTTTAAGCAAACTTTCGAGTGCATCCGTAAGTTGTACGGGCGTAGTAGTAAACGTCAAAATCGTAGGTCCAAGCACAAGGAATATAAGACGGAGTGCCATTTTACCTGCATTGATAAGTCCTTGCGAATAAATACGAATTATTCCCCAACTCCAAAGTAAATCGTTTTCGTTACCGTTATAAAATAAAACGCTCATAACGACGGTAAAAATTACTAAAAACAATATCATTTTTAGACTTTTAAGCACTTTTGTAAGGGGCACTTTGCTTAAAAAGATAACGAACAACAGAAAAAGCAACACTAATCCATAGCCTACGAACGTATCTATAAAGAAAATCATTACGATATACGCTATCATAAGCACAAGTTTTGCCCTAGGGTCAAGCGAGTGAATTACCGAACGGACGGGATAATACTGACCAAGCGTTATTTCGCGCATAATCCCCTCCTTTGACACTCGCTAACGATACTGTCAACGAGTTCGTCTTCATCAATAATCGAACGGTCAACGCAAAATCCCCTATCAGCAAGCATAGATGCAATATTCGTCACACCGGGCATATCGATATTCAGTTTTTCGAGAAGTTCTTTTTGCGCAAAAAGTTCACGCGGGGTATACACTCCGTGCACTTTTCCTTCGCTAAACACGGCAATACGGTTACAGCACGACGCTACTTCATCCATATTATGCGAAATCATTATTACGATAGAACAAGTCTTTTTTATTCGCTTTATAAGCGTTAAAATTTCCTGTTTACCGCGCGGATCAAGCCCAGCCGTAGGTTCGTCCAAAACCAAGATGTCGGGGCGCATTGCAATTATCCCAGCGAGCGCAACTCGGCGCATTTGTCCACCCGAAAGATCAAACGGCGAACGAGAGCGGATGCTTTGATAATCAAGCCCAACCATAGTGATTGCTTCGCGTACTCTCTGCGCGATTTCATCTTCGCTAAGTCCTATGTTTTTAGGGCCGAAAGCAACGTCTTCTTCTACCGTTTCGGCAAAGAGTTGATACTCGGGATATTGAAAAACCATACCCACCGTACTACGCAGTTTTTTAAAATCTATCTTTTTAGGGCTCAAATCCATACCGTTTACAAACAGCGTTCCACTCTGCATACGAGTGAGCGCGTTAAGGTGAGAAATGAGCGTGCTTTTGCCCGATCCCGTATGTCCGATTACACCAAAAAAATCCA
>JAZOUI010000176.1:0-1538 GCA_045658145.1 Pumilibacteraceae bacterium | reverse complement strand
AAAGGCGAATTCATAAGTTCTTTTGAAATAAGGTGGCGTTCAACTAACGCACCCACTTCCATTTCATCCATACCTTTTATAACGTAAACGTCGTAGCCCGTGCCTAACGCCGAATATACCTTATCGGATACAATAGATGCATTACGAGCGTTCATTTTCGACGGGAAAGGAATTCCCTTAACGTTACGAGCAAGGCGAATACGCGTACTTATGACTGAATCAAGCAATTTTTCGGTCATACGTTTTCACCTCCGCGCAATTTTTGCATCTTCACTTTTATCTTCGCTGCAAGATTATAGTCTTCTACCGCCAAAGCATTATCAAGTTCAGCGCGAAGTTTTTCGTAATCTTCCTTAACTAGCGACGGAGAATAAGGCACTTTGCCCGTGTGTCTACTGCCCTTTTGTATTTTACGCAGTTGTGGCATTATAACGGGGGCAAAAACTTCGTAACAACGCTCGCAACCAACGTATCCGCTAGACAACATTTCGTTTTCTCTCGTTCCGCACGACGGACAAACGATTTCATCACTTCCGCGTCCACTCACTCTTTCCAAGACAGCAGAAAAGTCTGCGCCCGATACAAGTTTTCTTTCACACTCGGGGCACAGATGAAGTTTTGTCACTACTCCGTTATATTGCTTAATTGTTTGAAATTCCGCCTCTTTCTTTCTGCAAGCGTCACACAGCATCGGCACTCTCCGTTATTTAAGCGTTAATTATTCCTTGTACTGTTCGATTTCAACGCCCGACTCTTTGAGAAGTTGAAGTGAAAACTCATCGGGATAACCGTTACGATAAACAATTCTCTTGATACCGCTGTTGATAATCATTTTTGCGCATATTACACAAGGCTGGTGCGTACAATAAAGCGTTGCTCCGTCAATGCTGATTCCCATCTTAGCAGCCTGAATAATCGCATTTTGTTCAGCGTGCGTAGCGTAGCAAAGTTCGTGTTGCGTTCCACTGGGGATATTGAGTTTTCTTCTCAAACACTCGCCCCTGTCTTTGCAACTTTCAATGCCTGCGCTCGCTCCGTTATAGCCCGTAGTAAGTATTCTCTTGTTCTTAGCAATAACTGCGCCTACTTGGCGATTTTGCTGAAAACAACTCGACCACGTTGAAACAACGTCTGCCATTTCAATAAATCTTTTATCCCATTTTGTCCCTTTCATTTCGTCCATAATATACTCCTTTTATTTATTATAACATTATATTACGATTTTGGCAAGGTTTTAAGCATAATTTTTTTATCACAGTTAAAGCGTGTGATTGCTATCACTCTCGACATTAGTCTGCTAAAAATTTTAAAAAAAGCGTGTAAAAACACTTGCTTTTTTGAAAAAAGTGGTATATCATAATATAGCCCCTATTAAATAGGGCTTTTTACAGTAAAAATTCTTGGAGGTATATATTTATATGACTATCAAACCTTTATTTGACCGCGTAGTCGTTAAGGCTATCGAAACGGAAGAAAAAACCAAGGGCGGTATCTTGCTCCTTGCTAAAGACCAAGAAAAACCCCAGATGGCTGAAGTT
>JAZOUI010000175.1:0-2170 GCA_045658145.1 Pumilibacteraceae bacterium | reverse complement strand
AGTGTAAGGAAGATGAAGTTTCTAATCCTTAAAAAAAGAAAAGTGGTTGCTTTTTTGTTGAGCATATTAGCGCTTGTCGTTTCGCTAACGACTATGTGGACAAGTGGCGCTCACGTTGTAATGGCGGGACATACGACACGCAAACTTCCTATATACTGCGTGGACACGAACGAGAAAAATATCGCGCTTACGTTTGACGCTAGTTGGGGCGCTGACAAAACGCTTAAAATTTTGGAAGTTTTGCAAAACTACGATATACGTGCTACCTTCTTTTGTGTAGGGTTTTGGGCGGAAAAGTATTCTGATACGCTTAAAAAATTGTCGGAAAGTGGACGTATGGAAATAGGTACGCACTCAAATACTCATCCCCATATGAGCAAACTTTCTAGCGAACAAATTGTTGCCGAACTTGATACGTCTATATCCATTATAAAGGGCATAACGGGCAAAGAAATCACGCTTTTTCGCGCGCCATTTGGCGAGTATAGCGACAAGGTGCTTGACGTGGCTGAAAGTAAGGGCTTATACACTATTCAATGGGATGTTGATACACTCGACTGGAAAGGTTTAACTGCCAGCCAAATCAGCGCGAGAGTGCTTAAAAAAGCAAATAAAGGAAGTATAGTTTTGATGCATAACGACGGCAAACATACCGTTTCTGCATTACCACTAATAATTGAAGGATTGAAAAACAAAGGTTATAACTTCGTGTGCGTTTCCGAACTTATCTATAAGGATAATTACGAGATTGACCACACGGGGAAACAAATACGCATAGAAGGATAGGTGCAAGATGAACTTAGAAAATTATTCGGCAAACAACAAAGTGTATTTAACGGGCGAAGTAATTACTTCTCCACAGTACTCGCACGAATTGTATGGAGAAGGCTTTTATGAATTTTACATAAGCGTGCCACGGCTTAGTGGTCAGCGTGACGAGTTGCCTGTAACGGTGTCTGAACGACTTATGATAGGAGCAGACCTTACGGTTGGGAAAGTGGTGACTATCGAAGGGCAGTTCCGCAGTTATAACAAACTCGAAAACGAGCGCAGTAAATTAATGCTTACAATTTTCGTGCGCGACTTTTTGGACAACGTAGAAGATGAGCAAAACCCCAACGTTGTAGAGCTTAACGGCTACGTTTGTAAACCGCCTGTGTACCGAACTACGCCCTTTAATCGCGAAATTTGCGACCTTTTGGTTGCCGTAAACCGTGGCTATAACAAGTCCGACTATATTCCCTGCATTGCTTGGGGTAGAAACGCGCGCTTTGTTCGACACGTTTGCGTTGGTCAAAGCATAAGTATAAGCGGTCGTATTCAAAGCAGAAAGTACAACAAAAAATTAGACGACGACAGAGTGGAAGAGCGTACTGCGTACGAACTGTCCGTCAACAAAATTACTTGCGACTACGTTGCTGATGAAACGGCATCCACAACAGATGACGAATAATAAAATAAAAGCCCTACCTTAAAGGGCGATGTTCTTAGGGGTTTTTAGAACATTATAAAAGAGTAGCAAATTTTGCTACTCTTTTCGTTTTTGCTTTCCAAAGCACACGACTTTGCTTGTAAAGTATAGTGTGCTATACTTATTAAAAGAATTACAACATAAACTGATAGTGCATAAAGTAAAACTATAAAACCACTACAGCAACTCTTTCATGTCTTTTTCTTGCCAATTAAATCTTTCCTTAAAATCGTAAAAACATTTTTCGCATACCCAATATTGCATATCGTCCGTGCAATAGAAAGTACATAAAGTATCCGTTAATGCTTTCTCCCAACAAAAATTACAATGTTCATGCCAAAAGTGTTGAATTTTTTCGCCTTCTAAAAATTCGTGTCCACGATGCATGGTTCTAACAAACTTTTTGGCATCTTGTTCGACTTTTTTATAAAAGGCGTTTTTATTTTTATAAGAAACTTCCCAAAAGGCAGGAAAAACGATTTTATAAAGCGTTTTATTAAACCAATAGTCTTTTGCTCCTTTTAATCTCCAATCGTCCATAGCTATGCCCTCCACAAGTTAAGATTATTATATCAAAAAAACAAATTTAAATCAACTTGTTTGGAGTGGGCAAACAAAAACTCGACTTTCCATAAGTCGAGTTTTATAAATTATTCAATTTAAATCCCTATGAGTGACACGCATAAAGCGCTCCGTTTT
>JAZOUI010000174.1:0-3652 GCA_045658145.1 Pumilibacteraceae bacterium | reverse complement strand
GATACCTTAAAAGTGGTATCTATAACGAAGTTGCGACTTTCGATTTGTTCTTCCGTCAGCGTGGACAAATTAATTACGCTGTGGCGGCAGGACTTCAGCAAGCAATCGAGTATATTCGTGACTTGCATTTTAGTGATGGAGATATAGAATATCTTCGTTCGCTTAACACTTTTACGGAAGACTTTTTAGATTACTGCAAGAATATGCGCTTTACGGGTGATATTTATTCCGTTCGTGAAGGCGAAATCGTTTTCCCGATGGAACCCATTATGATAGTGCGCGCACCCCTTATCGAGGCGCAACTTATCGAAACGGCGCTCCTTACGATTATCAGTCACCAAACGCTAATTGCAACCAAAGCGTCGCGAGTTACAACCGCGGCGGGCGAAGGTAAGGTAGTTGAATTCGGTCTTCGCCGTGCGCAAGGACCTGACGCAGGTATTTACGGTAGCCGTGCAAGTATTATAGGTGGCGCGTGTGCAACTAGTAACGTGCTTGCCGCTCAAATGTTTGGCATTGCGCCTAAAGGAACGCACTCGCATAGTTGGGTACTCAGTTATCCTACCGAACTTGATGCGTTTAATGCTTTTGCGGATATTTATCCTGATAGTTGTTTGCTTTTGGTAGATACTTACGATACGCTCCGTAGTGGCGTGCCTAATGCGATAAAAGTGTTTGATAGACTTAAAAAAGAAGGACACAAACCACTTGGTATACGCCTTGATAGTGGCGACCTTGCATACCTTTCTAAAAAGGCGCGCAAGATGCTTGACGAGGCAGGTCATACCGAGGCTGTAATTTTCGTTAGTAATGACATTGATGAAAATCTTGTTAACTCGCTTAACGAGCAGGGCGCCAAGATTGATATGTACGGAGTAGGAACAAAACTTATCACAAGTGACGGTATGCCTTCGCTTGGTGGCGTGTACAAACTCGCAGAAATCGAGCGTGACGGCAGAGCAGTTCCTAGAATTAAGAAATCCGACTCCATTGAAAAAATTACAAACCCTGGCTTTAAGACCGTTTACCGTATTTACGAAAAGAGTACGGGCAAAGCGTTTGCCGACCTTATCTCGTTAAAGAATGAGAAAATAGGCAAACCGCTTACGCTCACTCACGAGACGGAAAGATGGAAGAAAACGGTGCTTGAAGACTATGATATTAAGGAACTTTTGGTGAAAGTATTTGAAAATGGCAAGTGTGTTTACGACGTGCCTACGCTAAAAGAAAGTTCGCAGTATCGCCGTCAGTCGTTAGAACAATTCTGGGATGAATACAAGCGTCTTGTTAATCCGCATATTTACAAAGTGGATTTGAGCGACGGACTTTACGCGCTAAAACAAAGTATGCTTTTGGGAAACGACGACACTAAATAAGGAGAAAACCGTGAAATTCGATATCGAAAGGAAAGGTTATAAAAAGACGGAAGTTGACGAATATATTTTTTCGCTCAAAAACGATTACGAAAGTAAACTGACCGAGCAAAAGAACCGTATTTTTCAACTGCGCAACGAACTAGACGAAAAGGAAAAGAAAATCGCCGAGTACAGCGCAAAAGCAGAACTTATTTCGTCTGCGCTTATCCACGCCGTAGCCAAGGCTGACGAGATTGAAAAACTTGCGCAAAAGCGTTACCGTGAAGAAATTTCCGCGCTCCGTGCTTTCCACGAAAAATGGCAGGCACACTATGATGCGCTACTTAAAAAATATCCTGACGACGAAGGACTTAGGGCGCAAAGCAAGTTTAATAGCGCAATGGACGAAGTTTTATCGGGCGGATCGGAGCAACTTAAAGAGATAGAGAGTCACTTTGTAAGCGAGCAACAACGCGTGGAAAAAGTTGTTAGTCAAGCGCCTAAGAAGACTTTGGCGGAAGATGCTGTGTCGGAAAGTGGTTTTTCCTTCGCTGAGGCGTGGAATCCCACCGACGACTTATCAAAAATTATGGAAGATTTGGGTATTTTGCCCGACGAAGAATAAATAACAAGGAGAAAAAGAAAATGGCAGAAGAAAAAGAAAAGACTCAAGGTCAACTTCTTGAGGAGAAATTATTATACAAGAAGAAGAACTTTTTTGAAATTTCTTCTAAGGAAGAAATCGATCAAATGTACGAATACGCAAAGGGCTATATGGCTTATCTTGACGCTGGTAAAACCGAGCGCGAGGCAGTTGCAGTTGCAATCGATATGGCTAAAAAGGCTGGCTACACCGAGTATAAACTTGGTGACGCTTTAAAGCCGGGCGACAAAAAATACTTTAACAATCGTGACAAGAGTGTAGCAGTTTCCAAAATCGGTACTAATAATCTTGAAAACGACGGCGTTCGTATCGTAGCGGCTCACGTTGATGCGCCCCGTATCGATATCAAGCAGAACCCCCTTTATGAAGATAGTGGTATGTGTTTTCTTAAAACGCATTACTACGGTGGAATTAAGAAGTATCAATGGACGGCTATCCCCTTGGCTCTTCACGGCGTAGTTGTGCTTTCCGACGGCACTAGACAGGAAATCAAAGTGGGCGACCAACCTGGTGATCCCGTTTTCTATATTAACGATATTCTTCCTCACCTTGGCAGAGAACAGGCTCAAAAGCCCCTTGGTCAAGCGATTGCAGGCGAAGACCTTAACGTTTTGGTGGGTGGACTTCCCTATGCGGATGAAAACGTTAAAGAGAAGATCAAACTTTCCGTTTTGTCTATCCTTAACGAAAAGTATGGTATGACCGAAGAAGATTTCCTTAGCGCAGAACTTAGCGCAGTTCCCGCGTTTGACGCTCGCGACGTAGGTTTTGACCGTGCGCTTATCGGTGCTTACGGCCACGACGACAGAGTTTGTTCCTATCCTGCGCTCACCGCAGTTTTGGACGATAACGGTACGGAAAGAACTGCTATTTGCTTGCTCGTTGATAAGGAAGAAATCGGTAGCGAAGGTAACACGGGCGCACAATGTGACGTGTATAACGACCTTATTACTTGCATTTCTAGAGCGCTTGGATGCGACGAAATCAAAGTTCGCGCATCGTCTAAGTGCTTGTCTAGCGACGTAACGGCTTGTTACGATCCCAACTTTGCAGGCGTGTTTGAAAAGAAGAATTCGGCTATCCTTTCTTGCGGAACGGCTATGTGCAAGTTCACGGGTTCGGGCGGAAAGGGCGGTAGTAGCGACGCGTCCGCTGAATTCGTGGGCGAAGTTCGCAAACTCTTCGCTGAAAATAACGTTTGCTGGCAGACTAGCGAACTTGGTCGCGTAGATGCTGGTGGTGGCGGAACGATTGCAAAATACGTTGCAAAACTCAATATCGATACCGTTGATATGGGCGTTCCCGTAATTTCTATGCACGCTCCCTACGAACTCGTTTCTAAGGCTGACGTTTATAGCACTTACAAAGCATTTGCCGTATTCGTTAAGTAGGGTTCTGTCGCAATAATAATTTAATAAATAAAAAGGTTGTGAACGTATATTCGCAACCTTTTTTGATATAAATGTTAAATTCTACTTTTAGTCGGTTGATTTTGATGGTAAAGTGTGATAATATAATAACAAAGAAGTTATTTTAAGGAGTAAAAAGTGGAAGTTATTTTAAAAACTAACGACTTGTCAAAGCGTTATGGTAAAAAACTTGTTCTAAACAAAGTGAATATGACCATAGAGCG
>JAZOUI010000173.1:0-5069 GCA_045658145.1 Pumilibacteraceae bacterium | reverse complement strand
ATTAGTCGCCCCTACGATAAACCGTACGGGTTACATAAAAGCCTCCCTCAGGGGAGATATGGGGACTGCTTGCGGTGGAAGGAGACTAACGGTGACGAAGGTGTTTTCGTGTAAATTATATGACCATACGGTAAACGGGCGACTAATAGTCGCCCCTACAAACGCTTGTGTGGTTGTCATATTTTGGTAGGGTTCGCTTTCGACAGCCCGCAGTCAAAGGCGGATTAACAGGCTTTGCCTGAATTTTTTAAAAAAATATTTAAAAAAGTGTGTAAAAACGCTTGACTTAATTTTTTAGGTGTGATAAAATGTACCTGTAAATCGAGGGACTAAAACTCGTTTACTTAAAATCGCTCATCATTTTCCCCCTTATCATATAGCAAGTCGGTCGGTTGTAAAATCGGCCGATTTGCATTTTAAACGCAAATGACTAATGAAAAAACTTATGACCATGAGATCATAAGTTTTTTTGTTTAATCTTATTTTTTGACGAAAGTTAAGCAACTAGCAGTGCTTTTTTCGGTGCTTACCGTGATGCCGTTAGCGTAGCACTTGCCGTTTTTATTAAATAGGCAATCGGCGTTACACGAAACTGAAGTATCTACGGAATAATCTGCACGAATAAATTCTCGAGAAGATTCAAAGGATGATGAGCGTTTTTTCTCGTCGGGTGAGTAGGTGACGCAGTCCGTTTTATTGTTGATGGAAATTTGTTTTGAACAACAGCAGTAACCACGATTGAATTTGCACTCTTTGAGCGCGCATTTAATATCTTTCATTATTTGCCTCCTTGTGACGATATTATTATGTCTAAAAATGTTCGATACTATTCCAAAATACTCGCTAATCCTTGACAAATTTTATATATTTGTATAAAATATATATTAGTATATGATACGGCATCATAGCAAATTACGTTTCATAAATTTGCATATAAAAAATAAGGAGTAAGGTAAAAATGAAAGTAGTACTTCTTCAAGACGTAAAAGGACAAGGAAAGAAAAACGACGTTATCAACGTTAGTGACGGCTATGCGCGTAACTTTTTGATTAAGAATAAGTTGGCGGTTGAGGCGACTGCGACTATGATCAATAGCCTTAATATCAGCAAGGCTGCTGATGAACATAGAAAGGCTGTTGAAAAGGCAGAGGCTGTGGCTCTTGCGAAAAAACTAGAGGGTACGACCGTTGTCGTTAAGATAAAAGTAGGCGAAACGGGCAAACTTTTCGGCTCGCTTAACACTCAAAACGTAGCGGACGCTTTGGCTAGTCAGGGCTTTAACGTTGATCGTAAAAAAATAGTCATTGACGGTGTAATAAAGTCGGTTGGCTCATATACCGTTGTGGTAAAACCTTATGCTGAAGTAAGCGCAAAAATCACGGTTCGCGTGGAGGCGCTTTAACTTTTATGAATAAGAAAACAACATTTTATTTAGTGTTGATTGCGCTTTTTAGCGCACTTGTTTTCGTGGTGACGTACGTTTTGCCCGTGCCTATCGGCGTGGTTGGATATGTTAACTTTGGCGACGCTGTAATTTTTATTTCGGCAATGGTGCTTGGCCCTATTGGTGGAGCTGTGGCAGGAGCAGTAGGATCGACGCTAGCTGACGTATTTTTGGGCTACGTAACGTATGCGCCCTTTACGTTTTTCGTTAAGGGACTAGAAGGTCTTGTTTGTGGTCTACTGTATGGAAAAGCGTTTTTTGGTAAAAAATCGTGGATACGTAGGGGCGTTTCAATGGCCATAGCAGGTTTTGTGGCAACCTTAGGCTACTTTGTTGCCGACTTTATATTGTACGGAATTTATGCCGCGCTTTCCAACTGCGTGTTTATGGTTTTGCAAGTGGGCGTGTCTATGCTGATTGCCTTTGTCGCGCTCCCCCGCGTTCCTGCGCTGTATGAACACGGTGCGTGGAAAACGGACGCTATACAAAAGAAAAAGGACGAAAGCGAAAATAAAGACGAAAGCGAAGACAAAAATAGCACGGAGAAATAAATGAAGTGGCTTGAGACCATAAAAAGAAACAATTCGCTAAGACGAGAACAAAAAGAGAACGAGCGCAAAATGAAACACGCGCGCTCGCGCGCTACCCTGTCAGCAAAAAAGAAAGGCAAGGTGGCGCTTTGTTTATCGGGTGGTGGCGCACGTGGATTTGCTCACGTTGGTGCAATTCAGGCGCTTATGGAAGAAAATATCCACTTTGATATAGTGGCAGGCACTAGCGCAGGCGCGCTTGTAGGTTCGCTTTATGCAGGTGGAATTAGTCCAAAAGCAATTATGGATTACGCCCAAAATCTTGACCTTAAAGACGTAAAGAGTGGGTTTATCTTAAAACCCGACAATGCTGAAAATATAGCAAAACTTGTTTCGCACTTTTTAGGGAATAAGACGTTTGATCAGTTAGATATACCTTTTTATGCAGTTGCGACCGACCTTGTGACTGCTAGGCAAATAATTTTGGATAGTGGAATAGTTTCTACAGCAGTATCTGCATCTTGTGCCGTACCGCTCGCGTTCAAGCCCGTGGTTATGGGGGGAATGCATTTAGTTGACGGCGGACTACTTAACAATATCCCTGCTGACGTTTGTAGAATGATGGGTGCGGACTACGTTATTACCGTTGACGTAAACCCGGGACGTGGCGAAGGCACTAACGAACTAGGCATTGTGGACGTTTTGAAGGCAACTTTTAGCATTATGGGTGCTAACGCGTCACTTTCAGGACTTATGAACTCGGATATTGTCATAAGTGCGGACACCACTGGGTATAGTTCAATGAAAAAGACGGGATATCGCGAAATGTACACGCTTGGCTACAATTCAGCAAAGAGTAAGTGTGAAGAAATTATAGACTTAATTTATAGATAAGGAGAAATTTATGGCGAGAAAGAAAAGCAGTTATAACGCGCATTGGCTTGCACGATTAGTTTTCGTATTAATCGTGGGTGTGGCGTTACTTGTCAGCGTATTATTTTTTGAAAAACAAATCAACCACGCGCTTGGACTTGAGCGAGTGGAAGAAAGCACGTATAACGGCACTACGAGTGATAGCGTTATTACCGATAGTGTGGGCGAAGACCTAGTCGTGCATTTTATCGACGTTGGTCAAGGAGATGCGTGCATAATCCAGTTCCCCGATTACAAAACTATGCTTATCGACGGCGCTGAAAACGGTTACGGCGACGTGATAAACAATTACATAGAAGAAAATATCAAGGATAAAAACGGCAATACAATCGAATATTTTGACTATGCGTTACTCACTCACTCTGACTCCGACCATTGCGCGTCGATGGATGAAGTTTTGAACGAGTATCCTGCAAAAACCTTTTATCGTCCTAATATTTTGGCTAGTAAGTCTGGCTATACCGATCCGGGCAAAAACTTGCTTATCGGAAACTACGCATCCAAAGATACTACCGCTTACAAAAACATTATTGAAGCAGGACACAAGGGCGCTGAACAAGTTATTATCAACGACGTAGATATGGATGCAATCACGGGAACAAGTAGTAGTGGCGACGAGTATTCACTTTCTTTCTACGGACCTAATAGTGACAGTTATAAGGACTGGAACAACTATTCGCCTATTATGATTTTGGAATATCAGGACGTAAGAATGGCGCTTACGGGCGACTGCGAAAAGGAAGGCGAACAGGAGTTCGTTGACCTTGTAAACAAAGGCGATGGCAAATTCGCTCAGTTCACGGATACTTATCACGTTGACGTAATCAAGGCAGGTCACCACGGCAGTCGTACGAGTACGGGCACGAATTTTATCAATGCAATTACCACTCAAAACGAAATTCAAAACACGCTCCTTATCGTAAGTTGTGGCTTTGAAAACAAGTACGGTCATCCCCACGACGAACTTTTAAGTAGAGTAAAAGATGCAGGTATTGTGGACGACAATATTTTGCGAACGGACACTAACGGTACTATCGTTTTGTCCGTAAAAGCAGACGGAACGCTTATGCACGGGGCTAACCCGATTGTAAAAACTCCCAAAAAGTTGGTTGACTGGCGCTATATTGCAATCACCGCTTTTGTGGCAATAACTATGGTCGTTCTTATTCAGCCTGCCGTTAAAAAGGCAAAAAAACAGGTAAAACGCGCTACTAGAAGGAGATAAATGGCTACACAATCGCAAAAAATTAAGTTTTCGGAGTGGTAGAATTACTTAACAGGCTATGCCTGCAACCTATAGTTGCGAAAAAGTAAAGAGATATGGGTGGCGCTAAAGCACGACTTTTGCTATAATAATGGCATAAGGAGAGAGAAATTATGGAATTAGCAAAAAAATTAACTGAACTAAGAAAAGCCAATGGATATTCTCAAGAAGACCTTGCTGAAAAATTGCTCGTTTCCCGTCAGGCGATATCCAAGTGGGAGAGGGGCGAGGCGTTACCAGATACTGAAAACCTTATTGCGCTTGCTCGGCTTTACGGCGTTTCGCTAGACGAACTCGTGGGTAATGAAGTGAAAAAACAAGAAAAGGAAGAAGAAATTCCCGTCGTGGAAGTGGAAGATGACAGCGACGAAGATGATGACTGCGACATGGATTTAGAAGAAAAAGAAGGCGAGCATCCCGTGCTTACTGCTTTTAACAAGTTTCCCTATCCTATTGTAACGTTGATTGCATTTTTACTGCTTGGATTCTTGTGTAACGGCTGGTGGATAGCGTGGATTGTCTTTTTAACTATTCCCATTTACTATTCGATAATATCCGCTATAAGAAAAAGAAAATTATCCGATTTTGCTTACCCTGTGTTAATAACTTGCGTATATCTATTTATAGGTATGTGGTGGGGTGTTTGGCATCCAGGCTGGATACTTTTCATATCAGTTCCACTTTTTTACACGATAGCAGAATTAATTGATAAAAGAAAGAAATAAACAAAACGGAGCATAACGTTATGCTCCGTTTTTTTGTGGTCTCTCTCACGATGCCTCGTTGAATTTTAGTGCAAAATCTCTACGAAATCCTGTTTCTTTTGCTCAGTTGCAGACTCCCCAAGTATGCGCCTTCGCAAAAGAAACGTCTTTCTTATGATTTTGTGACTAAACCG
>JAZOUI010000172.1:0-2398 GCA_045658145.1 Pumilibacteraceae bacterium | reverse complement strand
TAGTTAGCGCACCCTATCAGCAAAAGGTAGCGTATGCAATTTTTTCGGCAGTCCACGCGTCGCTAGGAAAAAAGGAGCACGACCACGAGTAAAAAGGCAAAAATTTCTAAAATTTACGTTGTATGCGTTGCAATTTTGCTTAAAGTAATATATAATTATTATGAGTTGGTATATACTAAATAAACTCGGGTAACGCTTAGGTTATATGATACGTTTGATTTGCGCATAAAAGGCGCAGGAGGAGCAAATGAGATTTTTAGATGCAGGCGAATCGCACGGCAAGGCGCTAGTTGCCATTATTGAAGGCTTGCCCTCAGGACTAGAAATAGATTTTGAGTTGATAAATAGCGAACTTGCACGTCGCCAAACAGGTTACGGCAGGGGAGAAAGAATGAAGATAGAAAGCGACCGCGCGCAAATCCTTTCGGGAGTGCGAGGCGGTTTTACGCTAGGCTCTCCGCTTGCGATTATGATTGAAAATCTCGACCACGAAAAGTGGACGGACGTTATGGGAGTAACCGAGTGCGACAGTCAACAACGCGTGGTTAGCGAAGTGCGCCCCGGTCACGCCGATTACGTTGGATGTGTAAAATACGGCTTTGATGATGCTCGTAACGTTTTGGAGCGCGCATCCGCAAGGGAAACTGCTATACGCGTAGCAGTAGGCGCGATTGCAAAGCAGTACCTTAAAAAGTTGGGTATCGAGATAGGCAGTCACGTTGTTTCTTTGGGCGGAGTGGATAGCGAAAATGTAGTTTATAGCGCAAAGGACTTAATAAATGCTGATTTAAGTCCCGTTAGATGTATGGACAAGCAGGCTGAAAAGGCTATGATGCAAAAAATCGACGACGCTAAAAAAGCCCAAGAAACTTTGGGTGGCGTTGTTGAAATCGTAGTTAGTGGAATGCCCGTAGGTATAGGTAGTTACGTCCATTACGATAGAAAACTTGACTATGCGCTTATGGGCGCAGTAGGTAGCGTTCAGTCGGTAAAAGGCGTTATGATAGGCAATGATACGACCGCGCTTTTAGGTAGCCAAGCGCAAGACAAAATGTATCCCTCTAGTAGTGGCGTAGTAAGAAAAACTAACAACGCCGGTGGAATTGAAGGGGGCGTAAGTAACGGCGAAGATATCGTAATTCGTGCTTACCTTAAACCTATTCCTACCGTTATGAGTGGACTTGACACCGTGGATATTCGCTCGAAAAAAGCAGTAAAATCTTCACCTGAGCGTAGTGACGTTTGCGCTGTTCCCTCTGCTGGAGTGGTTATTGAATCGGCAGTTGCTTTTGCTATTGCTGATAAGATAAGCGAGTGTTTGGGTGGCGACAGTATGAGCGAAGTGATTGACAGACTTAATAAAAAAAGGAGCGCAAAGTGAACAGCGAAATTTTCGTAGGTTACGACCTTACGAACAAGATAAGAAAAGAGATTGATAATGGCAACGTTTTTGTCATAACGGACACTAACGTGGTGCTTAATTACGGTGCTTTGTTTATGCACGCGCGCCATTACGTAATCCCAGCAGGCGAACAGTCAAAGACGCTTACTACCTTTGAAAAAATAATGCAAACTATGCTTGAACAAGGCTGTAATCGTAAGACTACGGTCATTGCAATCGGCGGTGGAGTAGTAGGCGATATAGCAGGATTTGTTTCGGCTTGTTATATGCGCGGGATAGAGTGGATTAACGTTCCTACTACGCTTTTAGCACAAGTGGATAGTAGCGTAGGTGGTAAGACTGCAGTCAACCTTGGATATTTCAAAAATATTGTGGGCGCATTTCACTTGCCCAAAGCCGTATATATCTCAACGCATTTTCTCTATACTTTGACCGAGCGCGAGTGGAAATGTGGCGTAGGCGAGATTGTAAAGACGGCGTTTTTAAGTAAAAAAGTATATGCGCTAATAAGCGACAATTTAGAAAAACTTTTGGAGCGAGATGAGCAAACCATAGCCCACGTGGTACGCGATTGCATTGAATATAAGCGTTCAATCGTTGGCAAGGACTTGCGTGAAAGTGGACTTAGAAAGGTGCTTAATCTTGGCCATACGGTTGCGCACGCGCTAGAAAACGTGGATGAGTACAGACGTTCTCACGGCGAATACGTTTTGATAGGATTGTGGATTGAATCATTTATCCTAAAGGACAAACTAAGTAGTGGAACGTACGAAAGCATAGTTGATATGGTAAAAAAATGCGACGTTACTCTTCCCGATTTTGATCCTGTTTTGGTTGCAAAGGCGTGTATAAAAGACAAGAAAAACGATACAACGAATATATCCGTAATTATTCCTGATTTTGATAAATCGAGAGAAACCTTCTGCACTTTTGACGAAATTCACAGGGGACTTGTTTTATGGAAATTAAGCCAATAAAAAGTTTTCATAAGCAAAT
>JAZOUI010000171.1:0-6955 GCA_045658145.1 Pumilibacteraceae bacterium | reverse complement strand
TAGATACCACTTTTAAGGTATCCGTTCATCATAGTTAACTGATAAAAGTCGGTTAGTAACGTTAAATTACGTCCGTCATTCATTATCGTTCTCTCCTTTTCTGTTTGCTTTAAGAGCAACAAGCATAATTAAAACGCCAACAAAAACAACAATAATAGGTACAACTATGTTCCAGCCTAAAAGTGAACTACTGTTAAGTGCAAATATTCCTGCAAGCACACCAAAGAACAAAATTGTCTTAACGTGCGCCGAATATGAACGCGTCAAAAACATTGTAAAAAAGGACGCGATTGCAGGGATTGCTATATAAAGGGGGTAAAGTTGAGCATAAGTAAAGTTTGCAAAAGTGCAAAGCGCATTTACAACTCCAGGCACGATAAAAGCAAAAGCAAGCCACATTGTTACGCTATTGCGCTGAACAAGCGCCGTTACGATAAAAACAAGCCCAACGGCAAATAGCAACGAACAAAGCCATACTTCTTCTACCGTAAGCGGACTAAATACGCCCAAGCCTACAAGCAGTAAAAACAATCCGCAAAGGAGCGTTCCTGCGCCTGCTATAACGTTACCTGCTATGCGCTGAGAAGGTTTAAGTTCAAATTCTTCGTTGACGTTATTACTCATTTTTATTCTCCGTTCCGTTAGAATTCGTGGGTACGTCCCCTTTCGTTTTGTTTTCGCTTGTTTCATCCACTTCCCAGTAGCGATCGCTGTCGTCCACTTCGTCAAACGTAGGCTCTACCTTTTCATTTGCCTTCTTTTTGTCCTTTTTAGGAGCGAGCGTACGACGATAAATCATTGATTTTTCGTATCCGTAATAGTCGAAAGAAAGTTCGCTTTCCTTGATAAGGATAAAGGGATTTTTCTTCTTTCTTGCCGCCATGATCAAATGGTAAAGTATTATACCGACGCCTAAAAGGAAGATTGCCACACTTATGAGTTGGCTAACTCTAAATCCACTACCCGTATACAAACTATCCGAACGAAGTCCTTCGATAAAGAATCTACCAAATCCATACCAAATGCAGTAGAACGCAAAGTTAAATCCGTCGAAAGATTTTCTTTGACCAACATAAAACCACATTAAGAACACAAATCCGATTGCGTTCCAGAAAGATTCATAGAAGAAAGTTGCCTGATACCACGCGTTTTGCGCCTCGATAAATACGGCATAGGGGAAGAACTGCAAGCTCTTGTCCGTTACGAGATTTCCGTACGCCTCTTGGTTAGCGAAGTTGCCCCAACGACCGATTACTTGACCTAAAATAATAACGGTAAATCCAAGGTCAGCCATTTGTATCCAAGAAACACGCTCGTGCTGGGGATGCTTTTTCTGAATTGCAATTACGATAAGCGAGCCTGCAACCGCCGCAATAAGTCCACCGTAAATCATAAGCCCCGAAAGTCCACTTCCGTCAAGCCCCAAAATACGTTTTAACGGCCACTCCGCCCAGGTACTTCCGCCACCTGCGACGTCGAAAATTATGTATCCCATACGCGCACCCACTATTGCAAGCGGAATACAGCAAAGCGCAAGGTCTATTACTAAATCGTTATAGTATCCACGTTTTTTGCTAATAAAATACGCGATAACAATACAAAGGACCATACCGCTTCCGATTAAGAAGCCGTACCAGTTAAATCCACCAGTATTTGCTGATATCAGCGTTGTTAAATTTTGTATCGTGTTTGCCATTTTTTACCACCTATACATTTAGATATACTTATTTTATTATATATCTATATGGCAATTTTGTCAACATATTTTATAATATTTTTGTATTTGCTATGCGTTTACCCGTCACGTATTTTGTCAAATTACGTCAAAAATTATGTCATTTTCTTTTTTATAGCGATAATCCCGTTAAGCGCACGATAAACGTCCTTTCTTATAAGTTTTTTATCTACAAGTTTACCGTTTTTGTAGTAACACAAATACCCTTCACTAGTGATAGACGGCATACCGTATCGAACACGCTTGCTTTGTCCGTCCAAAAGCGAACTAGTATCATACTCGTTAAGCACGTCTTCCACTATCTTATCAGGCGGAATATCACTTTTAGAAACAACCTTACTTTCTCTAACTATTTCCATTTCGGGTTGTTTGCCGTAAAGTTCCACCACTACACGCTCATTTGTCGTAAAAGCGCGCAAAAACACGGGCAGTCCCGTCGTGTTTTCAAACCGAAGGTCGCATCCTGACGAATTGACCATAGCGTCGAACGAAACGGGAACGTAAGAAGGCGCAAGTGAGTGAGCGTGAACTTCAGTTATTTTCATATCGGCAAGCAATGCGCAATTATAGACGGTAGTAGATGCTTGACACACTCCACCACCCGTTCCGTCAACGTACTGTCCGTCCATAATAATTTTTGCAGTTGCAAAGCCGTTACTTTCAGTCCTCTTGCCCACGATTTTATTAAAAGAAAATTGCTCGCCGTTATCTATTCTAGTTCCATTGATTTTGGACAAAGCAAGCGTTACGTTGTGTTTTCGGTTAGTTGTAGAGCTTACAAAAGACGTGGAAAAAGATGCACAAAGACGCGTACATTCTTTCAATTTTTCCACCGTCATCTTTGGAAGTAAAGTTTTTGCAGACACGGAAACAACCACGTCACTATTCTTTCTAAGCGCTAAAAAAATATCGTAATAAAGGCGTTGCTCGTCCACTTCGTATCCCACTTTTTCACGAGTGAGCGTAAACATAGGCGTTCGGTAGGGGCGAAACGAAACGGTAGCGTCAACGGGCGTACAATTTATTTGGCTTATAAAAGGCAAAACTTTCTTTTCTAGCAACGGAAAAGAATACAGCATTGCCGACTTAGGTTGGCTACCTGACTGCAAATTTTGTTGCACGCACTCAATTTTTTCGATTAGCGGTGCATTTATTTTTCTAACGTGAAAATCAGCCTGCACGGTAAAGTCGGTAGCAGGTAATATTTCATCAACGTACTCAGTAACAAGCGTTCCAAACGAAAGTTTAATTCTTGCCCTTTGATCGCTTGCATACGCTTTTCCTTTTGGGTAAAAAGCACACGAAAAAAGAGACGTGATCAAGCATAAAAATAATATTACTTTACCTAACTTTCGCATACAAGTAGTGTTTGTTTTAGTTGCAATTTTATTATGGAAATTTATGTATAAATTAAAAAACGACAGGATACGTTACCTGCCGTTTCATTTTTATTCTGCATATTTTCTCACTTGCGAAAGTAGCCATTCTTCGTTATTTAAGCGTGGCTCGATAACACAAGCGCGCCAAAGTTCTTTCAGTACTCCACCTATTTTTACGGGCTGAATACCTTCACGAATAAGTGCCGTTCCGTCAAGCGCTAAGTCGCTAAGTGTAAGGGGTGCATTTTCCTCGATAAGTTTTTGTTTTATCCCAACAAGACGGTTTTCGCTCTCTTCATCATCCATACCACGCGCACGATTATCAGCGCGCATAAGGTCCACTAAATCGTCAATTTTGTCGAAATTAGTAGCAACGAAAATTCTAAGTTTTGCCTCTTTTGTATTGCGCTGAAGATCATACATATGATTTTCACACAGCCAAGCAACGTTATCAATAGTTTCGTTGGAATATTTTAATCCGTATTCTCCTAACGTATAGCGAACGATATTACCCGAAACACGTTCGTGGCCGTGCATATTTCCAAATTTTGTCATACAATAGGGCTTGCCTACGTCGTGCATAAGCGCAGCAAGTCTATTTTTGGGCGACACAAACTTTACCGTTTGGTTAATGTGTTCAAGCACGTCATATTTGTGGTACTGGGGATTTTGCATTACGCCTGCGCCGTCTTCAAGTTGTGGAATAAGGTATTTCCAAAGTCCGAGTTGTTGGATAAGTCGAAGTCCACGATAATGCGCATTAGCAACGCCATACTTTGTATCCGCAACCAAAATGCGATTAAGTTCTTCCCTTCTTCTCTCGGCGGAAATATCACGAAGAAGGTGGGCATTTTCTTTTGCCGCCTTTGCCGTTTCGCCATCAATCTTAAAGCCTGTTTCAACCGCAATTCTTACCATTCGCAAAACACGAAGTCCGTCGGATGCAAATGTACGAGCAGGATTATAACTACGAATAATCTTCTTTTCTATGTCGGCAATACCACCAAGCGGATCGACAACACAGTCGTTAGTTATATCGTAATAGATACTATTGCACGTGAAATCGCGACGGAGCGCATCTTGTTTTAAGTCCGTCGTAAACATAACTTCCGTAGGGGTATGCCCACCACCGGGCGCGTACTTTTCCACTCTAAAGGGCGTGTACTCAAACTGCTCGTCGTTATAACGGATAATTGCCGTACCAAGTTTATAGTTAACAACCTTAGTCTGGTAACGACGGCTAATGCCAAGCGCCTCTGCAATGGCAGGACCGGCAATATCAACGTCCGTTTCGCCTAAACCTGCAATCGCGTTACGCACAAAACCTCCCACAATGTAAATGGGAGTATTCGCAAGGCTATTTAACTTGCGTAAACTTTCGGGGATTTGTAATTTCATTTCCATAAGCGATTTTATTATATCACATCAAACTATTTTTTGCAACATTTTAACGCTATACATAATAATTATTTGCTTTTTATCAAAAAAAGCGTTATAATAAGACTAACGTAATACAATTTCATTAGGAGCGAAAAATGCTTAATATTATCGCAAACGTCACGAGCGGTAAAGGTCGTGGACTGAAAAACACTAAAAAAATTGTCGAATATTGTATGAAAAAAGGCGTTCCTTACGCCCTTTACTTCACTAATCGCATAGGTCACGCTACGGAAATCACTCGCTCACTTACTCAAAGTGGTGAAAAAACTACCGTTATCGCATTAGGTGGAGACGGAACTTTCCACGAAGTTCTTAACGGTATTGTCGATACTGAAAACACTTATTTTGGCTTTATTCCGTCTGGACGTGGCAATGACTTTGCGCGTAGCTTGGGCGCAAGCACGAACCCTATTGAAGCGCTTGAAGATATTTTACGAGGCGAAACTCAAAAAATCGACTATATTCAAGTGGGCGACAAACGCTGTCTTAACGTTTGCGGAACGGGACTGGACGTTGCCGTACTCAAAGCAGTCGAAGGTAAAAAATCCACTCTTACATACTATCTTGCGCTTATTCAATGTTTGCGCAAATTCAAACCCTACACCGTATCTATTGACGTTGATGGCAAAAAAGAAGACTTTGAGTGTATTATGGTAGGTGCGTGCAACGGCAAGGCGTTTGGTGGCAATATGAAAATTTGTCCCGTTGCTGAAATTAACGATGGCAAAATGAACGTTGTGCTTATCACCTGGCCCGAAAACACAAATAATATTTGGCCTATCGTGGCTAAATTCGTAGCGGGAAAACATATGGATTTGCCTATAACCCACCACTACGTTTGCGAATCGCTTACCGTAACTGCTCCCTATCCTATCGAACTAGACGGCGAAGTTTATGAAGATAGAAAACTTGAGTGCAAAATCGTAAAAGAAGGCATAAATACCTTCGTTCCTAAAAAGAAATAATTGAAAATAATACAAAACGACGGGTAACGTTACCCGTCGTTTTTGTTATTCTCCCTCTTCTTCACTTTCTTTTTCTCTTGTTAAAAATTCAGTTATGATTATCAAAATTCCACCACCGATAAACACGACAAGCATTCCTGTAGGCTTTTGAATAAACTCTTGGACGTAACCAAACTTTGGCACGGTAACTATTACTTTTCCTATGATTTTACTTTCGTGTATTTCGCCATCCGAAGTGTTTATGGGATTATCACCCTTGGTTTCGTAATAAATCTCGCCTGTACTCTCATCCACTCTTTTGCCGATAATACGGTGTGTGATTGACTTTGTAGTGCCCTCATAAGTGATAATATCGTCCACTTCATATTCGTCCTGTGCGTAGATAATTACTAAATCATTTACCTCGATTGTAGGCGACATACTACCAGTTATAATTACCGCCATTCCCACGCCAAAAATAAGGGGGACTTGCTCGCCTGACTGTCGTTTAAAAAAGGACACGACGTTATAAACGGTTATGACTGCAAACACCGCAATAAGCAGGTACGACAGAATTTTAACGATAAAACGCACTATTTTCATTAGTCAATGGTCGCAATAACTTCCACTTCTACAAGTGCGCCCTTGGGTAAATCTTTTACCGCTACGCAACTACGAGCAGGCTTTGACGTAAAATATTTTGCATACACGCCGTTAAACGCTACAAAGTCGCTGATGTTTGCTAAAAAACAAGTGGTTTTTATTGCTTTATCAAAACTTGTTCCGGCACTCTCCAAAACCGCGCCCAAGTTTTTCATAACTTGTTCCGTTTGCTCCTCTATCGTAGTCGACTCAATATTGCCAGTCGCGGGATTGATGGGTATTTGTCCAGAAGTAAAGAGGATATTTCCGTAAATAATCGCCTGTGAATAAGGACCGATTGCCGCAGGAGCAGAAGAAGTACTTACTTTTTTAAGTTCGTTAGCCATAATTATCTCCTTATATAAGTTTGAAACCAAAGTCGGTGAGCGCCTTTTTGATTTCGTTAATGTGTTCAAAATTTCTAGTTTCAAGAATTATTCTCAAATAACATCCGTTTACGTCCGAACCTTCGTTTGCACGTTCGTGATGCACGGACGTAACGTTTCCACCAAGGTCGGCAATAATACGCGAAACGTTTTTAAGTTGTCCAGGCTTGTCCATAAGTTCAATAGTGAGTTGACAACTTCTACCCGACATCAAAAGACCACGTTTAATTACTCTCGAAAGAATTGTTACGTCGATATTACCACCCGAAAGGATACAAGCAACCTTTTTGCCCTTGACGTCCACTTTATTAAACATTGCCGCTGCTACCGCTACTGCGCCTGCGCCTTCGGTAACAAGTTTATGCTTTTCCATAAGCGCTAAAATCGCAGCAGAAATTTCGTCGTCAGTAACCGTCACGATTTCATCAA
>JAZOUI010000170.1:0-11855 GCA_045658145.1 Pumilibacteraceae bacterium | reverse complement strand
TTCATTATTTAAATTAATATTTACTTGTAACGAAAATTTCTTTGTCGATATAATAATTTTTACCCGTTTTTGAATAAAATACCGTCATACTATACAAACTGATAAGATACATTGAAACGGGAACGGTTATAATAAGTCCTGCCATAAAAGTGAAAATCGCAACAAACACGTTAACCACTATTATCATCAGCCAAATTACTAAAAAGCCCGAAAAAAGTGTTGTGAAATTTTGGAAAAAGAATTTAACCGACTCGGCAAAAGCAGGAAAGATTTTCTTCTTCTCTACTATCACCAAAGGCGACCAAGCACCAACTAGTCCGTAACGGAACGAAGTAAAAAAGATTAAGAAAGTCATTGCCGTAACGGGCGCAAAAACAATTGAAAAAGAAGAAACTAGTATTGTTACAAAATAAGTTATTAGCGTAGTTAAAGCATCATAAGTAACCATCATAAGCATTTTTACAAGCGAGAATACGGATGATTTCCCTATTAGCGCAAGATATTGTCCCGTTAAACTCAATCTTGAATTATCGTTCATATAACCAGATATTACACTAACAATAGGTAATTCACAAAGTCCAAGCAAAAATCTATACGCTATTACAACTACCAACACCACAAAAAGCGCAGAGTTCCAAAACGCACCAACGTCAGTCGCCAAAAGCACCCTAACGTGTTCAAACAACGCTCCTAATCTTGCAAAAACGTTTTGCAACGTTTCGCCCATAAACAATGCGTTCATTGCCGAAGTAAACTCTTCGCCCACTCCTTCAGCCATAAGCATTTTATATACTGGGGTTATGAACGTCAGTCCTAGACTTACTAAAATTACCATCATTATGATTAAGTACAAAAGTATAGACCAAACGTATCTAAACTTTGACATTAATAATTTAAATGCGTTCTTAAACGACATACGAAAACTCCCTTAATAATATTTTTTCAAATCTCTTCTTTCAATTCCCGTAAGGTCAAAAAACACCACGAACATAAGTGTTATTACGTATTGAAGTAAGAAAGCGGTAACTACCGACAATATTATTTCAGCAATTATTTCATTTATACCCAAAGCGATACCTAAGGCTCTAATAAGCATATAAATTACAAAGGGCAAAAGCAATGCTAAATTTATTTCTTTCAACGACTGCTTTTCGCCCATTTTTACCGTTACGCCGATAGCGTCCTTAAACGTATAGCCGTAAATAAGCATCGTTGCGCCAGAAAGCATAATCGGACAGCAAATTTTTAAAGCAAAGACAAATCCTACGATTCCGATTATACCGATAATTATAGTCATTGCAAAATAGGACATATTTAAACTGCTAAAAATTAGCACGTGCAACGTAAGTACGCAAACGATTAGTAGTTTAAATACCATATACACCGCAAACAATAACGAAAGGACAATGAGCGCAGGGATAAAAGCATTATTCATCATTGAAAACGGTCTTCTAAGCGAAAGTTTACCCGTTTTGAAATGGCGTTCTAGCATACCCATCGTGTAACAAACGCAGGTTAGTATAACACCCAAACCCACTACTATCATATACGGATACTGCAAAAACAAATTCTTATTAAACGCCAAAAAGAAAATATCCGAAAAGTATTCTACTCTAGACAAATCTTCCACCGTAAAAAGTATTCCGAATCCCTTTGGTTGCATAAAGAACGCTATTATGATTGCAGGCACAATCGCAACGCTAAACATTCGCAAAAAGTTTTTATACAAGTATTCTAATGTCATCTTTACATACTTCATCCATTCAATTATACTACAAAGTTAAGTAAAATGCAACTTTTTAAGCACAGATGCTTGACTCCGTTAAAAAAATGCGATATAATGATTACAATACCGCTAGGGGCGCGCCGAAACGGCGCTGAGATGTCTAAGTGGACAGTCCCTTTGAACCTGTGAGTTAGTACTCGCGTAGGGAAGCTGTTTGTAAATCCATCTATGCATGCAGTATATCCCGGTTCGCTATTAGCGGATCGGCTTTTTTTATGCGGTAGGAAAGGAGTTTTTATGGTTTGGTTAGAAGAAAACGGCGTATGGCTATCAGTAGTCATCGTCACGGTTGCAATCGTTGCGATTTTTGTTGCGAGCCTTATTCAAAAGAAAAAATACGGCTCACGCAAATCAACGACGAAAGAACTTGCTATGGGCGCAGTTTGCTTGGCAACGTCATTTGCATTGTCTTTCTTTGGGTACAAATTACCACAAGAAGGAACAATTACGCCTGCATCCGTACTTCCAGTAATGCTTTACTGTCATTACTGTGGTATAGGCAAAAGCATAATCATCTGCGTAGCGTACTCGCTACTTCAATTTATGCAAAGTCCCTATATTCTTACGCCCGTGCAAGTAATTTTAGATTACTTTTTGCCCTATCTCGCGCTTATCCTTGTTGCAGTTATTCCCTTTAACAGCAAAAAGCATCACTCTCTTTTGCGCGAAGGAAAGAAAACTTTCTCGGCGCATTGGGGATTTTTCGTAGGAGCGATCTTGTACGTTTTAGTTCGTTACACTTCGCACGTTCTCTCGGGTGCAATCTTCTTTGGCGAATACGCTTGGGCAGGTTGGGAAGCGTGGCCGTACAGTTTAGTTTACAACTTGTTCTCCGTTATCGACGCTGGTATTGCTATCGGTGCAGGTAGCGCTCTATTTTCTAACGAGACGTTTAATGCCTACATGGCTAAATCGTTCAACGCTAAAGAGAACGCCAACCCCAGCGCAGAAAACAACTAACGAACTTGTACCTGCGCTTACAAATGGCAAAGGTAAACCCGTAGGTGGTATTGAACCACTTACTACCGCTATATTTATTAAAACTTGAATAGCAATAATTGCGGTTATTCCGCTAGAAAGATAGCACCCGAATCTGTCGGTGCTATTTTTTGATATTACGACGGCGCGCCAAATAATTATAAGGTACACGGCTATAACTGCTACGCAACCAAAAAATCCTAATTCTTCACCTATGATACTGAAAATAAAATCACTTTCAGAAAAAGGCAAAAATAGGTATTTTTGACGCGAATTAAACAATCCCACTCCAAACAATCCCCCACTACCTAGCGCATAAAATGATTGAATAAGTTGATAGCCTTCCTCTAACGGCGATTCCCACGGATTTAAAAAAGCAACTAACCTTTGCATACGATACGGTTCTAACATAATAAGCACGGGCACAAGCGCAATTACGGGTAATGCAAGCACTAAAAAATGTTTAATTCTCGCTCCGCCTATGAAAAGCATTACGAAAATTAACATTATCATGCACATAGTAATGGACATATTCGGCTCTAAAATAATAAGCAAGCACATTGCTCCGCCTACTAGTAAAACGGGCAAAATGCTTTTGAACTTGCTCATCTTCTTATAATTTTTAGCCATATATGATGCGGTAAAGACGATAAAACCAAATTTCGCTATTTCGCTTGCTTGAATTGTGAAAAAGGGCAAATTTATCCATCTTTTTGCACCGTAATTTTCCACTCCCACGCCTGGAACAAATACTAGCAAAAGCAACACGAAAGATATAATAAGCAAGGGGTAACGAAGTTTTAACAAAAAATGATAATCGGTAAAAGCGCAAACAAACATAGCAATTAGTCCAAGCGCAACTCCTATTATTTGTTTTATCGCGTAATAAAACTCGTTACCATAGTTTACTTGCGCATTATAACTACTCGCGGAATATACCATTACCACACCAAAGCAAACAAGCAAAAGCACGGCAGAAAGCAAAACGAAATCCATTTTACCATAAACATTTTTGTTTTTAGATTTCACCTTGCTTTATCTCCTTCACGTACTCACAAAACGCTTTACCCCTTTCGATATATGATGAAAAGGCATCGAAACTGGCTGTCGCAGGTGATAAAAGGACGCTTTTTGCTCCACTTTTATACGCATTTATCGTCGCGTCGCGCAAATTTTTACAAATCTCCACGCTATAGTATCCACTACGTTTCGCATCTTCGTTAATTCTGTTCGCCGTAACGCCTATTGCAAAAACTTTAAGCGGAATATTTTGCTGACAAAACAACTCGCTAAAGCCATATCCTTTATCGCTACCACCCAAAATTAGCGCGTAAGGCTGATACATTGATTGCATTGCTTTTATTGTCGCCGAAACGTTAGTCCCTTTTGAATCATTATAAAAATCCACTCCGTTAACGCTATCAACGTATTGTAGCCTATGATCGTCAACCTGAAATGAAGATAACGTCGAAACGATATTTGCATTACTCGCGTTCATAAGTTTCGCTACGCAAATAGATGCGAGCGCATTAGATAAATTATGTTTTCCTTGCGTCCTTACTCTATCCGTTTTGCAAATTTTTTCGTCGCAAAAATATATGTAATCATTATAAACGTATGCTCCTTTTACCTTTCTTTCTGTCGAAAAGAAATACACGTTTGAGTTTGGATAAAACCCGTGAAGATACTTTACGTCAATGTCGTCAAACGACATAACCAAGTAATCGTTTTTAGTTTGATTTTTTGCTATGCTGAGTTTGATTTTTGCATAGTTTTCCATACTTTTATGTCTATCGATATGGTCAACTGCAATGTTGGTTATTACAGCGATATGCGGGTGAAAAGTAGGCGCGGTTTCTAGTTGAAAACTGGACGTTTCAACAACGTAAATATCGTAATTTTTTAACAAACTTTTGCAAAACGAAACACCTACGTTACCACACGCGCACGAATTTTTATAACTAAGCATTGCATTAATCATACGCGTAACTGTTGTCTTTCCGTTTGTTCCAGTAACCGCTACAATCGGTTTTACACAATACTTTCCACCAAGTTCAATCTCGCCAATAACACGCTTTGCAAACAAAAAAACAGGGTGAGAAGTACTAACACCCGGACTTACTACAAGAAAATCGTATTCCGTATTTATTTTGGTTAAATAATCTTTTTCATCACAAATGGACACATACGCACCCTGTCGTTTTAGTAAAAGATATGCGCCTATGCCACTTTCTCCCTTACCAAAAACCAACACTTTCTTGTTTTCGCAATTCATTTTATTCGCTCCTTTTTAAGTATTATTACCGTCTTACAGCAAAGCGATTGTGATAATAAGAGTAACAACTCCCATTAAAAAAGTGATAGCAGTATAAAGTGAAACGATTTTATTTTCGTGCCACCCTTTTCGCTCGAGATGATGATGAAAAGGCGCCATCAAAAATACGCGCTTTTTCGTGCGCTTATAATGAAGGACTTGGATAACGTCGGATAGACAACTGACAACGTACATAATTCCTATTACGGGCGCTATAAGCGACATCTTACTCATCACCCCAAGTCCTGCTAATGCTCCACCTAGCGCAAGTGAACCCGTATCGCCCATAAATATTTTTGCAGGGTAACTATTAAACACTAAAAATGCGCAAAGCGAACCAATAAGAGCAAAACAAAAAATTACTACGTTATTGTACTCAAGCAAAGAAATTTCATTTACTCCAAAAGCATAACACACTATCAAAAGTATAGCTAGAAAAAATGCAACGTACACTACTCCCGTTTTTCCTGCAAGCCCGTCTAACCCGTCCGTTAAATTAACGGCATTAGTAAAAGCAATGAATACAAACGCGTAAAAAGGGATTGCAAAGATTCCAAGTGAAATTTCTCGCATACTAAAGGGCAACAATAATTTATCTCCAACAATCGAGTTATTATAAACAAAGACCGATATAATTAGTGCTGTTAGCGCTTGAAAAACTATTTTTTGCCAAGGCAACAATCCTTCGTTTCGATGAAAAAACACTTTAATAAAATCATCCAAAAATCCTATTAGCGCAAATCCAAGCATTAAAACTACAAGCATAATCGTAAGAGAATTGTTTTTATTCGAAAAAATTAGCGTCACAACAAACGTAACTAGTACAAACGCTACTCCGCCCATCGTTGGCGTACCACTTTTGCTAGCGTGATTATCTACGTAATGCAACGTAGTTTGACGAAGTTTGAGTTTTTTTGCGCACGTTATTACCACGGGCATAAAAATTAGGCAAGCACAAAAAGATATTGCTAACACAAGCAAGAATTTAATTATCATCCATTTGTCTCCTTGTCATCGCAAGCGCAATTTCATAATCGCTAAACGGTCGTTTTACCCCTTTAATTTCCTGATACTTCTCTGCGCCTTTGCCTGCAATAACGCTTACGTCGCCTGTATCCATCATATTTATCGCACTAGCAATCGCATCTTTTCTATCGGGGATAACGTAATAATCGACAAAACCACTCTCTTTTATTCCACTTAAAATATTACTTATTATCTCAAAAGGCTCTTCATCACGCGGATTATCAAGCGTCACTATCACTCTGTCGCAATATTTTGCACTAATTTGCCCCATAAAAAAACGTTTGCCTTTATCGCGATTGCCCCCACAACCAAAAACTACAGTAAGTTTATTTTTACACAATTCATTAGCGCACGACAAAACTTTTTCCAATCCGTCAGGCGTATGCGCAAAATCTATAATAACGTCGCCTTTTTTGGCGTGGATAACGTTAACTCGCCCATCAATTTCATGCATTTTAGAAATCGCATCAAGCGAAGAAGGTACGCTTATACCCAAAGTATTTGCCATTGCAACTGCACACAAGCAATTATAAACGTTAAACCTACCTATGAGCGGACAAAAAGCACGATAGCGAGCACCATTATACGATACACTAAATACACTACCCGTGGGCGAAAGCGAAACGTTACTTGCTCTAAAACCAACGTTTTCGTTAAAGCCGAATTTAATAGAATTATCAACTCTTTTACAAAAATCGTCGTCGCCGTTCACCACGAATTTTTTACTTTGTTCTGCGAGCATAAGTTTTGCTTTACCGTATTCTTCCATATTCTCAAAGTAATCAAGGTGATCTCGCGAAAAGTTTGTAAATGCTCCTACGCTAAACTTTATACCGTAAAGTTTGTGAAGATATAGTGCGTGCGCCGAAGTTTCCATAACCACGTGCGTAACGCCTTCTGTTACTGCTCTTTCAAAAATTTTATGGAGGTCAGTCGGATCGGGCGTAGTCAACTGAGATTGCACTCTTTCTCCGTTAATAACTATTCCATTAGTGCCTATCAAACAAGTTTTGCATCCGTTTGCGGTCAGTATTTCATATAGCATATACGCCGTAGTAGTCTTGCCGTTAGTTCCCGTTACAGCGCAAACAATTAGTTTATCCACAGCGTCACCGTAAAATTTTTTGCACGAAAGCGACAATGCTTTTCTAGTGTTTTCTACCACAATCTGACAAACGTCACAATCAACTTTTTTCTCGACGACACAAGCAATAGCGCCACGCTCTTTTGCTAAATTCACAAAGTCGTGACCATCAAAATTCTTGCCTTTTAATGCAAAAAACAGGTAGTCGTTTTTTACTTCACTAACGTCAAACGCGATACCACGTATATCGTCGTTTTTATTTTTATCATCTACGCTATCAAAAAAATCACCTAACTTCAAAGCACGAACCTACCATAAAAAAGTTACGTTCTATTATATGATTTTATCTTCTATTTATAACTTTTTGTCACAAAAAAAGCCCTACCCAAATAGGTAGGACTTTAATTTTTATAAAACTATTAAACTTAAAGAAGATAGTAAGGTAAATCTTCTCCAACTTCTACACGTTCAAAGCCTTGTTTGCTTTGCTCAGTTGCTTTTTTAGAAGTTTTTTTGCAACTTTTTTTAGTCGTTTTCTTTTCAATAGGCGTAATGATTTTATCCATTACTTCTTGGCTAGGGGCAGGAATTACACTACTGTTTTGCATATCGGGGGCATCCGTTTTTACCTGCGAATAACCGTTGTTCGTTACTCTTTTAATTGCGCTCTTTCCGATCGACATTTTCCATAATCTCCTTTGTTAATTGAATATATTCAATAGCACTTCTGCTAGAACGTTTGAAATCAACTACAGGTCTACTGCTATCTTGCGCCCACTCGATTGCGCTATCTACGCGGATATAGTTTTCAAAAACTTCGACGCCGTCTAACTCTTTTAATGTTTCTAACGTTTGTTTGAAATACTTCTTTCTCTCATCCGCTTTGGTAATAGCAATTCCAAGCACTTCAAGTTTGGGCGAAATGCGCTTTACTTGGTCACAGAAATCAAACATATTCGCCAAGCCAAACAATCCCCAAGGACTAGCCTCAACAGGTATTACGACAAAGTCGCTCGCGCACATGATATTCATTACCCATCCACCCAAAGTCGGGGGCGCATCAATAAGAATATAATCGTAATATCCCCTAGCGCGCACGCGTTCAAGGCATTTAGAAAGTATAACTTCTCTTTGCCATTTAGAGAACAAATCAAACTCAATCGAACTCATAAGCGAAGACGACGTTACGATATCAAGCCCTTCAATGCCCGTACTTACGATAAAGTCGGAAATATCCTTCTCTTCTTTTACTACGGTGTGAATAGTTTTGCCATTTTGCGCAAGTTCAAGCGCTTTTTCTTCGTCAAAATATGCAATAGTAAGGTTCATTTGCATATCGCCGTCAATCATAAGCACTTTTTTGCCTGCTTGTGCCATTGCACATCCAACGTTCGAGCAAGTGGTCGTTTTGCCACTTCCACCCTTGTTGTTTGCAAATGCGATAACTACAGTCTTACTCATCCTTATCTCCTTTACAATAGCCAAACGTCAAGTTTTTCTTGCTTTGTTTGCGCTACGGGTTTTTCTTTTATTTCGTCTTTTTTTACACGCTTTAAGTCGCTATCGTCTCTTAAAAATTCGGATAACTCCTTAATCCCCTCGCCCGTAAACGAACTAACTGGAAAAATCTTCTTGCATCCAGCGAGTTTTAACCAGCGAGTTACACGCTCGACGTTAGCATCGGGCTTGTCAATACCCGTAACAATTCCTATCGTTTCGCGATTTACCATACTGGTAAGACAGGGCGAAAAGATAGAATACGGTTCGTTAGACGAAAGCACAAGTCCTACGACGTCCGCTTCGTATGCGTAAAGCGCAAGTGCACCACTTGTTTCTCTCCTTTCGGTGTATTCGCCCGGAGTATCAATAACCGTGTCAAGATAATTGACGTATTGCGTCTTAAAATATTTGATTTCTTCTCCACGGAGCGCCTGCATAAGCGTTGTTTTGCCTGCAGCAACTCTGCCGAGTAACATTATTTTTTTCATTAGGTTTTAGTAAGTTCACAACAAGTGTAACCGAGTTTATTGATAAAATATTCTCTAATTGCTACAAACGCAGACTCTACGGACGATACGCTACCAGTTATAATGAGCGTACCCGTAAATCTGTCCACAAAGCCGATATCTGCGCCCGAAGATTTCATTGCGATATCCGCCGCAATTACAGCACTTTCGTAAGGAATTATCGTAAGTACACCGATTGCGCTTTTCGTATAATCAGTCTGAGGATCAAGTCCGAGTTTGGTGTAAAGCGTTTCACCCGGATTTGCAATGATATGACAAAGCGTAATTTGTTTACCAGGAACGAACTCCTGAATAATTGTCATTTTGTCTTTAAGTTCCATATTTTCTCCTTGTTAGCCACCTATTTGGCATTTAAGTCCACTTTCTTCAGCAACGGAAAGCAAGTATTCCATTTTCTCTTGCTCGGGCGGTTGTATATTACTTAATGTGTACTCACGGTTAAGTCCGCTGTATTTATCTTGTCCTAGTCTATGATACGGGAGTAAATGAAGTTGCTCTACGCTAGGAAGAGATGATGCAAACTTTGCAATCGCTCTTATTTCTTGCGCCGTATCGTTAACACCAGGCACAACGGGAGTACGAATTATAAGTTCAGTTCCGCTAGATGCAATCTTTTTAGCGTTTTCGAGTATTAACTCGTTACCTACGCCCGTAAAGCGAGCGTGCTTTTCGCTATCCATATGCTTTATATCCATTAAAAATAAATCAATATAAGGCAAAACTTCTTGGATTTTTTCAAAAGGCGCATTTGCCGTGGATTCGACTGCGGTATGTAATCCGTTAGCCTTACACGCTTTTAGTAAATCTCGCGCAAATTCGTGTTGCGCTAAAAATTCACCGCCTGAAAGAGTGATTCCTCCACCACTTCTTCTATAAAAATTTTCATCAGACAAAAGTTCGGGCATAATGTCGGATACGGTTACGTCGTAGCCTACCGTCTTTTTCTTACCACCTTCAATCATAGTTTGGATTTCGTATGACTGCGACTCAGGATTACAACACCAAGCGCAACGCATATAGCAACCTTTAAAAAAGACGATAGTTCTAATTCCCGGTCCATCGTGAATCGAGAATCGTTGAATATTAAATATTCGTCCTTTCGTATCGTATATGCTCATAGTCTTTCCTTTTTAGTTAAAATTCAAAATGAAGGGGTACGTATATGCCCGTTTTACAAAATAATGTAAAACATCAAGCAAAATTTTTATTAAAACCCTTGCTCAGTACGGTTGATAATATCGTCTTGGAGCGAGCGAGAAAGCGTTGTAAAGAGTGCGCTGTAACCAGCCACACGGACTACTAAAGTCTTGTATTTTTCGGGATTTTTCTGTGCATCAAGTAGTGTCTCACGCGTAACAACGTTGAACTGCATGTGCATACCTTTTTGGTCAAAGTACGAACGGATAAGCGCTACAAACTTTGTAAGTCCACTCATTCCCGAAAGTGCGGACGGATGGAATTTTTGGTTAAGTAGCGTACCGTTACTTGCAACAACCTGCTCAAGTTTTGCAACAGAATTTGCCGTTGCGGTAGGACCTTTTACGTCTCTACCCGATGCCGGACCTATACCGTCAGCGATGGGCGTAAACGCTAGTCTGCCATCAGGAGTTGCGCCCGTTTGTCCACCAAGGGGCACGTTAGCCGAAACAGGATAAAGTCCTGCTTGGAACACACCACCACGGGGGTTTTTATATTTTTCTACTTCTCTCGTGTAAGTGTTAGCAACGTCACGGGCAAACATATCTGCCTCGTAAATATCGTTACCATACTTAGGACAAGTTTCGTCGATAAGACGTTTAATTTCTTGATATCTTGCTTTCTTTACGGGATCAAGCGTTGATGCAGTCGTTACTTTTTCGTAAACGGAACGAATAATATCTTCATTAATAGAAATTCCGTTGCTTGCAACTTCTTTCACGATTTCACTCGTAATGCGAACAGCATGGTCACCCGTAATTCCGTAACCAAAGTTCGCATTAAGAGCATCACGAAATTCTGAAAGCGTAACTTTTTTCTCTTCGAAAACAAGTTGTTTGATTGCTAAAAGTCCGTCGGTGTTGTTTGCTATACCAAAGCCCTGAGGACCGGTAAAGTTATAAATTGCTCCACCTTCTTGGAGTGATTTTCCTCTGCCGATACAGTCGTCAACCATACACGACTGGAAAGGAAGCGGACAACGCGTCGCGTGCGCCATATCAATAGCGTTGTTTGCATTTACCAAAAGTTTGATAAAATAACTTTGTTGCGTTTTGTACGCGTCATAGAACTGCTCGAACGTTTGCATATTTGCAACGTCGCCCGTTTCAGGTCCGATTTGAACACCTTTGTCCATACCGTTAGAGAAAACAAGTTCCATAGGTCTACACATATTAAAGAATGCTGCGTCGTGCCATCCGTCGGTTTTGCCACCCTTTTGCGGTTCAACACAACCGATAATACAGTAATCTCGCGCATCTTCGAGTGTAAGTCCCCTAGCCATAATGGACGGAATAATAATTTCGTCGTTATAATACGCAGGTAGTCCCGTACCAAGTCTTGTGAGCGCTGCCGCCTTTACAAGCAAAGACTGGGGCGAGCCATTCCAAACACGAATAGAAATGGAGGGCTGAGGAAGAGGTACGTGCATTGACGCCTCTAAAC
>JAZOUI010000169.1:0-8306 GCA_045658145.1 Pumilibacteraceae bacterium | reverse complement strand
GTCATTATTTATTTCTTCATTAAAAAAGAACCTGCAAAAATTCGCACTCATATTTGGCGAATATTAGGCGTTATTTTTTTAACTTTTATACTCACATTCTCCATCCCTAATATTACGCAGCAAACCGTAAACTACTCTTTCGACACGTCAATAGGCACGGAGCAAACCTTTGTAATTACTAAAAAACACTCGAGCCATTCCTACAAATCTGGCACTAGTTATTACCTTACGATAAAAATTAACGGCGAAGAAGAAAGACTATCCGTTCCCTTTTACGTTTACGCGCAGTACGACGAAAAAGATCATATAACGCTGAAAAAGCACGAAGGGACATTTGCTCCGTATTACTTATACGAACTATAAATAACAAAAACGACTAGGTACGTACATAGTCGTTTTTTTGTAACCGTTTTCCAAAAAGCATATAAAACTGTAACGAATAATTATTCTTTTGCATATAGAAAATAATAATTATATTTCAAAAAGGTTGACATTTTAATTTTTTAATAGTATAATAGGTGCTTATTTGGAGGTAAAGACTATGGCTCAGGACATTTTATCGTTTATGCCCACACCGCTTAATTATATCGTTCGCATTCTTATAGCAGCAGGTCGCAATTTTCGTTCAATAACTAAATAAAAACATCTTACCATTCAGCAAATGGCGATTTGAGTATCTGCGGTAAAACTAAATCGGGCGACTGTTTCGTTTTGCGCGATCATTACATTTAGGAGAAAATATGAAAATTATTTCAGTAAAATTAAATTACAATCCTACCGAGTTGTACTACAACGACAACGTTTTGGATTATATTTACAAACTTGAAAATGAAAACAGGCTGAGCGACCTACCCGATTCGTTACTTGTTTTTCACACGCTTAGCTGTCTGTATGATGAAATTATGAACGGCGGTTTTGCGCAATATCTATATAATCAATACGATTGTACTTTTAAGTATTTGGATTTTTGCGTGCAAAAGATAAGCCATCAAGCGCTTAAAGATATAATTTGCGAATATTTAGACGTTTGCAAACGCGCCACTATCGTGGACAAAGCAATAGCGAGCAATTCTGACGTACAAAAAATCGAACGATTAGACGATAAGTTCGTTGCTCTCGACGAAAAAGAGGATTTGAAAAAAGTTTTCAGAAAAACTTATAGGGAAATCCTAAGCCAAAGTTCGCCCTTTTTTAACGTGGAAATTGACGAGGATTCCGACCGCCAGAAGTTTTTTCTTTGGGATAAAAAAGGCGTTACTATCGAAAACGCTTTGGATTCGTTTTTGCGCTTTTTAGCCTCGCACGAACAAATGAAATGGGTTATAACCGTTAAAGAATTTTTTAGCACTTTTACTATTCACGCAAAAAGTAAGGAAAATATTGACAGCAACCAAGTTATGAAAACCTGGATAAACGCAACGGACTTTCACAATGCATTGCTTTTCAAATGCGTAATAATCAGAAACCTTTTTGACGATTTTAACGAGGTAATTGATATCAATAAAAGTGGCTACGAGAAAAACGAATTCGTAATACAAAAATGGCGCAACAACGGCAAATATTTACTCGAAAAGGAATATTCCACCACCGTAATGCTAGGCGCTAGTAATCCCTCTCTTCAATTAGACGTCAAAAAATTCAAGCTCAAAGAAGTGATTGCTTATTTGCAGTCTTCCTGTAAAAATTACGACAATATTTCTTTCTCACAATCAAACGGGGTATCTATGGATTTATATAACAACCTTATAAACGCAATGGAAAATGCTATAAACGACAAAAACGACTAGGTACGTACCCAGTCGTTTTTATTTTTGCAGATATCTCCCAAATCACAAAACTGAACAAAAAGTTATTCTTTTGCATATAAATAATAATGATTATATACAAAACGGCTTGACTTATTGAAACTTTAAGGGTATAATAATGGCTTATTTGGAGGTAAAAACTATGGCACAAGATATTTTATCGTTTATGCCCGCACCGCTTAATTATATCGTTCGTATTCTCATTGCTGCGGCGTGCGGTTTTGCAATCGGGTTTGAGCGCAAACAACGCTCGAAAGAGGCAGGAATCCGTACTCACGCTATCGTGGCGTTGGGGGCGTGTCTTATGATGATAATATCCAAATATGCTTTCTGGGATAGTGGCGACGGCAAGTTTGACGGATCGCGCATAGCCTCGCAGGTCGTATCGGGCATAGGTTTTATCGGTACGGGTATGATTGTGTACTCAAAAGGCGCACTCCACGGTCTCACCACGGCGGCAGGAATTTGGGCGACGGCAGGAGTGGGAATGTGCGTAGGCGCAGGCGGTAATACGATGCTAATCGTGGGCGTTAGCGCAACCGTAATTATCGTTGCTGTTCACTTGTTTTTGCATATGCCTTTTCGTATTTTTCGTTCCACGAACTCACACCAAATCCAAGTGCAGTTCAAAGCAACCGACAATGCCGTAGATGAAATAAAACGCATATTCAAAGCAACGCGCAGTTTTAGAATGCGCATTACTAGCGACGGCACGAATAAAATCGGAACTATTCTACTCCGCACCACTTTTATTCCGTCCGATAACGACTGGCAAAAAATTATGGACGAACACCCGTACATTATTTCTATGGAATATTTCGAAGAAGAGTGGCAATAAACGGACAAGTTATAACAAAAAACGGCAGGGTACGTGCCCTGTCGTTTTCTTTTTATTTAAGTTTTTAGTTATGCGAATTATTCGCCCATTTCTTCTTTAACTTGCTTAAAGCAATCTACGATATAAAGGATATCTTCGGTAGAAAGAGCGGCAGAAAGTTGGGTACGGATACGAGCACGTCCCTTAGGAACAACGGGGTAAGAGAACGCTACAACGTATACGCCCTTTTCCATCATACGCTTTGCTACTTCCACAGCCTTATGCTCATCATAAAGCATAATGGGGATAATGGGCGTACCACCGTCGATTACGTCAAAGCCGATTTCCTTAATCTTCTCAGCGAAAAGACGGGTATTTTCAAAAAGTTTGTCACGACGCGAAGTGTCGTTTTCGATAAGTTCAAGCACTTTTATCGAGCCTGCCGCAACCGCAGGAGCGAGCGTGTTCGAGAAAAGATAGGGGCGCGAACGCTGACGGAGAAGGTCGATAATTGCCTTTCTACCCGAAGTAAAACCACCCGACGCACCGCCAAGCGCTTTACCAAAAGTACCCGTGATAATATCCACTCTGCCTTCTACTCCACAATGCTGACTAGTACCTCTACCCGTCTTACCCATAAAGCCAGATGCGTGGCTATCGTCAACCATAACGAGCGCATCGTATTCGTCGGCAAGGTCGCAAATGCTCTTAAGATCGGCTACGATACCGTCCATTGAGAAAACGCCGTCCGTAACGATAAGTTTAATTCTGCAATTCTTCGCCTCTTCAAGTTTAGCGCGAAGGTCTTCCATATTATTGTTCTTATAACGGAAACGGTTAGCCTTGCAAAGGCGAACACCGTCGATAATACTTGCGTGGTTGAGTTCGTCGCTGATGATAGCGTCCTCAGGTCCGAGCAAAGTTTCGAAAAGACCACCGTTAGCATCAAAGCAAGACGAATACAAAATAGTATCTTCCGTGCCTAAAAATTCGCTAACCTTTCTCTCTAACTTCTTGTGAAGTTCTTGCGTTCCACAAATAAAGCGCACGGACGACATACCATAACCGTACTCGTCGTAACTTTTCTTTGCCGCAGCAATAACGTCGGGGTTATTAGCAAGACCAAGATAATTGTTTGCGCACATATTTACAAGCGTTCTACCGTCGCTAACGCCCACTTTTACCCCTTGCGGAGTGGTGATAACCTTTTCGTTTTTCGTAAGTCCGTCACGCTCAATACTTTCAAGCGTATCGGTAAAATATTTCAAAGCCGATTTCATAGTTTACTCCTTGTGAAGATTAGTCCAGTCCAAAATTACCTTACCACATTTTGCGCTATTCATAGCCTCAAAGCCTTTTTCATAATCGCGAATATCGAATCTGTGAGTGATAATCTGCGAAATATCAAGACCACCTTGGAGCATAGCCGACATCTTGTACCACGTTTCGTGCATTTCACGTCCGTAAATACCCTTAATGATAAGTCCGTTAAAGATGACCTTTGACCAGTCGATCTTAGCGTCACTCTTAAGAAGTCCCAAAAGCGCAATGCGTCCGCCGTGAACCATATTGTCAATCATAGTGTTAAACGCAATCTCACTACCCGACATCTCAAGACCTACGTCAAAACCTTCCTTAATAAGAATTTTGTCCATAGTCTCTTTCAAACTTTCTTTTGCCGTATTTACGGTATATTTGATGCCAAGTTTACGAGCAAGGGCAAGTCTTTCGTCATTGATATCGGTAATAACAACGTGACGAGCGCCTACGAATTTACAAATCGCGCCTGCCATAATACCGATAGGACCTGCGCCCGTAATAAGCACGTCTTCGCCCGTAAGGTTAAATGAAAGCGCAGTATGAACAGCGTTACCAAACGGATCGAAAATGGAATACATTTCTTCGTCAATACCCTCTTCGCAACGACGAACGTTTTGTTCGGGAATAACTAAATATTCAGCAAACGCACCGTCACGGTTTACGCCTACGCCCACAGTTTCTTTGCAAAGGTGTCCGTTTCCTGCTAAGCAGTTACGACATCTTCCACAAACGATATGACCTTCGCCCGAAACCAAATCGCCCACTTTCCAGTTGCGAACGTTCTCGCCCACTTCCACGATTTCGCCCACGTATTCGTGACCGATAACACGCGGAGTCTGGATAGTACGCTGAGACCACTCGTCCCAGTTATAGATATGAAGATCAGTTCCGCAAATTGCAGTTTTGTGAATCTTAATTTTTACGTCGTTACGTCCAACTTGCGGTTCAGGAACGTCCTCAAACCACAAACCCCTTTGGGGGAATTTCTTAACTAGTGCTTTCATTTCTGTCTCCTTTTTCGTATAGAAAATCCCCTCATTTCAATAAGGCTAACTATCAATAAATAGCCTAATAAATGAAGGGAATAAATGTTATCGTTGCATTCTTACGGGAAGAATTAAGTACATAAAGTCTTCAAGCGCGCCCGTGGGTACAATAATACAAGGGGACACAGCGTCCGTGAACTTAATCAAAAGACTGTCGCTATCGATATAACGAAGAATTTCGGTAAAGTAACGCGCATTGAAGGAAATGGAAAGATCCTTTCCGTCAAGTTTAATGAGTATTTTTTCGGTAATATTACCGATATCACTATTAGAAGAAAGTTGCATAACGTTCTCTTTAAGATCAAAGCGAACAAGGTTACTCTTGTCCGAACGAGAAAGAAGAATTGCTCTTTCAAGTCCTGCCTCAAACTGCTCGCGAGGGAGCGTTGCAATCGTTTCAAAGTAAGCGGGAATAATTTGCTTGTAGTTAATAAAGTCAACGTCCATAAGGCGAGTAGTAACGCGAGTATGTTCAAGGTCAACTGCCAAATAGTTTTTCTGAATGCATACTTCAACGCTCTCTTCGCTATCATCAATAAGACGAGCGATCTCTACCAAGCATCTAGCGGGAACGAGCGCGCGCATCATAGCAGTCGTCTTTTCAATCGTCTTAACGCATTTTGCCAAACGGTATCCGTCAAGCGCAACACCAGTAACGGTCATCTCGTCAATTTCAAGTTGAACGCCCTTAAGCATAGGACGAGCATCATCCGTTGCAACTGAAAATGCGACCTTATTGATAAGGTCTTTGAATTGATTTTTCGCAATCACGAACTTTTGCGCATCAGCAAGTTCCTTAATTTGAGGATAATCGTCGGGATTAAGACATTGAAGTTCACCTTCAGAGTCGGTATACTTAATCTTAAGTCTGTTGCTATCCGAAAGAGAAAGTTCAATCTGCTCCTGCGTAAGTTTTTTAACGAACTCCGCAAAAAATCTACCCGGCACTACCGTTTCGCCATCAATCTTAACGTCAGCAACAATGATCTTTTCGATAGAAAGTTCAAGGTCAGTTGCGGTAAGACGGAGCGTTCCGTTTTCCGCTTTAAGTTTAATACCCTCCAAAATAGGGTTGGTCGTACGAGTAGAAACGGCTTTATAAACTTTTCCTACGGCATCCGATAAATCATTACCGTTACAAATAAGTTTCATACCATCCTCCAAAGTTTTTACTAAAAAAGCAAGCCTGCTCTTCCTGTATCATTATACTCCAAAGGGCAATTATTGTCAACTTTTTGTGTGCGTTTTTATTTTAATAAAAATAAAACGCTTAAAATTTTTGCGTTTACTCTTGACAAACAACAAAAGTAGCGTTATAATAATCCAAACGATTATAAAACGTTAAAATTTACAAGGGGAACAAAATGGCTACTACGAAAAAATACGGCTCTTGGCAGGACCGCAAAGTTTTATTTATCGGTGACTCGCTTACCGCCGCTAGACTCTATCCAGAAACGGTCAAGGATATTTTGGGCATACAGCCCTACTACCATTGCAAAGGTGGCGCATCGCTTGTCTCAATGATAGACGGCGACTACGGAAGAAAGGGTGTTTACACTCCTGAAACTGACGCGCAAAACATCCAGCGTCCTTTAACGCCCGACGACGTTAAAGATATGGATCTTATCGTGCTATACGGCGGATACAACAATCGCGCGACTACTATGGGCACGGTGGGAGATTTGTACTCCCCTGCAGGTAACGGCGAAAACACGATCGCAGGCTATATGCAGTACGCTATAAACCGCATTTATGAAAACTTGTTTATAGCAGACAATATGACTTGCAGGCTCTTGATCGTTACGGTGGACTGCGCAGGCAAATATCCGTGGGTGGACGTGGACGGCCGTCACGAAAGCGTGCCGAATACAGGGTGGACGTTCGAGGCAATGGCAAATATCCAAGTAGAAGTTGCGCGACACAACGCAATCCCGTGTTGTGACCTTTTCCATAACAGCGGAATTAACGAGCACACTTGGGCATACTTCGGCGCTTGCGCTTATCCCGAAAACACAAACTATACGCCGTATCGGTTAAACGAAAAAGGTATCCCCCTTTCTAGCGAGCGCATACGCTACGTTACGGGCGAAAGTTATTATCAACTGCGCGACGGTAAAGTCGTTTTAGAAAAGTACGAAGGTATTCCGCCTTGTCCGTACAACGCTGACCAACTGCACAAATCCCCTGCTGGATATAAGCGCATAGGCGAACTAATTGCAGGCGCAATCATATCCGCATACGGCAACTAAAAAACAAAAAACGGAGTGGTACGTACCACTCCGTTTTGTTTTATTCTGTTATTTATCCATTAAAGATATCTACGAACAATTTCCATCATCTTATCGTAATCACGCTCCATTTCCTCTACAAGTCTGAACTGAGTACGCGTACGGTAAAGGTTATGTTTATCTTTATGAACTCTGAAATAAGTATCACCTTCGAGGTAGTCGGTCAAGAATCTGATACCACATTCAAGCGTCATCATGATCGAACCAAGGGGCATACTCTCCGTTTCGGCTTTAAGAAGTTTGCCATCAAGCGAACCAAGGAAACCGTCCGAATAAACTTCAAACAACGGGAGCGAGAAATGAACCTTGTTAAGGTCTTCTTCATCTTCAAGCGCAGTCGAACAACCAAAACGTACGGAGTCACCAAAATCGTAGCATACGCTACCCTTCATTACGGTGTCAAGGTCAATAACCGAAACAGCCTTACCCGTCTTCGCATCAAGCAAAACGTTGTTAAGTTTCGTATCGTTATGAGTAACGCGCCACTTAAGTGTGCCGTCAGCAAGCATATCTACAATGCGATGACACGTTGATTCGTGATTAAGAACAAAGTCGATTTCGTTCTTAACTTCGATTGCTCTATTCATCTTATCAGCGTTAAGCGCCTTAATGAAATTTTCAAAACGAACTACGGTATTATGGAAGTTGGGAATAACGTCGCGAATTTCGTTAGCATCAAAGCCGTCAAGCATACCTGCAAACTTACCAAACGCTACGCCCGACTGATAGAAGTCATCCTGCGTGCGCGCCATATTAAGCGACACGGTGTTGTCGATAAAGATATATACACGATAAAACTTTCCATCTTCATCTTTAAGGAAAGAATATCCTTTAGTCGTAGGAATAAGCGTCATAGATTCGCGCTCAGGATCTCCACCAGCCGCGATAATGCTCTTTTTCGAGTGCGCCAAAACTTTTTGGATGTTAGACATCAAAAGGTCGATATCTTTGAACACCATATTGTTAATGCGCTGAAGTATGTATTTATGAGTAGTCGTTACGATAAGGAACGTATCGTTGATATGTCCGT